>JAFTCZ010000082.1 GCA_017454425.1 Clostridia bacterium
AAATCAATAAATGCACCAATACCATATTCTCCGTCACCCTCGTTTGACAAGGTAAAGTATCTTGCGGTAGGGATTGTTATGTTTCCGCTTTCACTTTCTTGAGCTAGTGTGATGTAATTAATGTTTTCACTTACTTTTGCAACATGATAACTTCCGGTATAACCAAAGATGAATGACAATACCATGTACAAGTCGGTTGGAGTTGTTGCCTTACCCACAATTCCGGCTGTGGTGTCTGGTTGTATGTGTCCAACAACTTGCTCGGCATAATAGTTAAGGTTTGCCAACACACCACCTGTGGTTTTTCCTACAATTCCACCAAAATTGCTGTTTGGTTCCATGTTTAGTTCATAAGAGATGTGTGACCAGCAGTTGTTTACAACACCAGCACTATTTCCTACCACACCACCAAAGCTTGCGCCTTGTGCTAGTGATATTGTGCATTTGCCAACTCTTGCACTTTGGTCGGTGCTATCAAGCATTATGCTTGTACCACTTGCATACAAACAAGCAGTTGATGTGAGAATATCGGCAAGTATTCCGCGAGAAGTATCTGCGGCAATTTGCGCGATAAGGGCGTTGCTGTTTATTTGAACTTGAACACCAACAATTGCACCATAAACCTCGTGTACAAGGGTGCTTGCATCATAAAGCTTGATAACATGGTTGTGACCATTAATAAAGCCTGTTAATTCTTCGAAGATATATGTTGTGCCACTTGTTGATTGCGTACCTGTAAGTCTTATGTCATTTACCAAAATGTAATATTCACCAGATACTGGTTGAATTGTTGACATATTGTTGGTAATAACTTTTGCCGCACCATATTTTACCACACCATAAACATCATCACTTACTGTTAGGTAAAGTTTTGCAATTTTGTTAAATATATTTTTAAGAAGTGCACGCTCTTGTGTGTAGTATGAGGTTGTGTTAGCATCACCCGCACCCGCAAGAGTGTTTGAATGCAAGTACCCAAAATTGTTTTGATAGGTTGAAATATTTTGTGTTGTTGTTAAATTAAATACAACCATGTTTTTATAAAATTCGGGAGCTATTGTCAAATCGTCGTTTTCTGTACTATAGTTATCATCTTTTATTGCAAGACTGTAGAATGGGTCAAGTGGAATATAGTATTCTAACTTATCACCATTTTCGGTTTCGCAATTATAATACTTAAGCATATTAATGTTTGACTGCACGCCAAGGTTGTTTATTATGCTTGTTGCGTTATAACTGCGTTTTTCAACAAATACACTGTGGTCTTCAAGCAGTTCTTCTTCCGTCTTTTCTGACAAACTGTTTGGTATTATGTTTTGAGCTTCCAAAATTATTTTTGTTTCGACTTCTTGTGACTCATCTAACGCAAAATCATATGCAATTGTTGTGTTAGCAATAGTTGCACCTGTTAGATTTGCAATTTTTATTGTAGAGTATGCATAACTAGAATAAAGTTTGTTGTTAGTGCCTGACAACATTCCATAATAACCACCAACGGTAAGCTTTGTGTTTGTGTTCATGCTGCCACTTATTGATTGTTCACCCGAAATAATTAAGCCATTTGCTGTTGTGTTTTGTGCAATACCAATACCCGAACCAAAATATGTGTTAGAATAAACATCTTGAAGGCTAATATCTACATTCGATACTGTCATCAAATATTTTTGCTCGTTTATTGTTGTGTTATTTGCACCACCTATTAATCCACCAACATACAAGTTGTCAAAGTTTTCGGTAGCCAAGTTGTTTGTGTTGGTTTGCAAAATTCGCATACCATAAAAACTTGTTTCTGCTGGTTTTTCAATATTTAGTCCGCTTACACCACAGTTAAGAATATTTACATCTTTATTTGCATGACCTATCAAGCCACCAACATATCTATTGATGTTTTGATTTGTGTTTTGTGCAATAAAGTCTAGTTGCAAGTTCTGAATCATTACATTTTCGATATTTGCATATTCTGCTGTTCCGGCAATGCCACCTATGCTGGTTGTATACTTATTGTTTACTATACGATTTGCACCAACATATTGAACATTGTTAACCATAAGACCATCAATTGTTATGTTTTTGATCACTGCATAACTAATATTGTCGTCATCATAAACGCGACCAGCAACATATCCAAACAATCCACCGATGTTTGCCAAATAGTTTGATACTGACAAGCTTTCTATTGTATAACCACGACCATCAAAGGTTCCGCTAAATGGCAAGTTGCTTGTTCCTACCATAATATATTTTATTTGTTTGCCATCTTGGTTGAAGTAGATGTTGTTTGTCAAATAATAATCTGCCTCTGGGTGCCAGTACATCTTAATAAAGTCTTGTGTTCGTGAGATGTTGCCTTGTATGTTCATAACACCCTGAATAATTCTTGGTGTATCATCTTCGTTGCGACCAGAAATTGAATATTCGTCCCAAAGTGCAAACCAATCCCATTTTGTTTGACTGTATGCATTGTTGCGAGTGTCTCCTATTGCAACATACTGTGTGCGATCTTCTAGTTGTTCGGCCCCAAGCCCATCATCATAAGCGCAAATTGCCAAAATATTTGAGTTGTTTTCGGTGTTTATGGTTGTGTTTGGGGCAACTTCGTTGCGAGTGATGTATTTGTTGTAATAGTTTATCGCAACTGTCATGTCTTCGGTATAGCCTGGCTCGTTGTAATTTTCACCATTGTGTGAAGTTGTAAGCAATGAAGAATCGGTTGTAAAACCAATTAATCCACCCAAGTGACCATAAGTTTTTAGGTTTTGATAATATTCAAAATAACTGCTTGCCCAGTTGTTTTGCCCAACAACAAAATCTAGCAAGATTGTTTGTGGATAAATGTTAACTTGTGAACTAACATTTTCGCCACTTACTTCGGTTGTTATGTTGCAAATAGGGTTTGCAACTTTTATTAGCAAGCTTGATGGAATGTTTGCTTGAGGGGAAATGTTTGTACGAGTAAGCAAGTTGTTATCAATTGTTTCTATGCTTGCCAGTGTACCAATAAGTCCACCGACATTTGCATTATTGCTACCCACAACATATCCTGTGGCATACACGGCACGAATATCTCCGCCAAAGGCAATTCCTACTAGTCCTCCAACATTTTGCACTGTTGGACTGTCAACATATATTGCACTGCTGCAATATCTTATGACACCACTTTGACCATCTGTTGGATAACTTTGACCAAAGTTTGCACCAACAAGCCCACCAACAGCACTTATATAACCTTGGGCGTCAAACACTTTTGCGTTTGCACTTTCGACCACTGCACCAGTGTTTGCTTGGTTAACTGCTTGTTGAATAGCTGTTGTGTACTCTACTTGTGAGTATTTTATTATTCCGTTATTTTGACCAACAAGTCCACCAGCATAAACGCTACCACGCAAATGCATATTTGTGCCAACTGTTGTTTGTGCGTTATTAAGTACTGTGTTGCACCCAACAACACCACTTACACCACCAACAACTTGGCCAATTATTATGTTGTTGCCATTAAATTTTAGGTTTGTGCTGACATAATTTGTTGTGTCGCTTTCTTGAATTTTTGTTGTAAACTTTGTGCTTGATTGGGTTGCTTCATAATTAAACAAGTCCAAAACACCAAACAAACCACCACTGATTGACAATTTGTCATAAGTGCTCTCAAATATTCCACCATTATTCATGCGTGAAATATCAAAGTTGTAAATGTGTGCCATTTCGTTATTTGATGAAGCATAAGCAGAAGTAACCGAAATATTTGAAGTGATGTTCGAAATTCTACTATTACCGTATACAGCACCCACAACACCACCAACAATATGTCTACCAAGTATTGTTGCGTTGTTTCCAGTTAGGTTGATATTAAAGATTGTTCCGTCTAACATTCTACCAGCCAATCCACCAACAAACAACCTTGAATATGTTTCGGCATAAACGCCTTCTAGCACAATATCAACATCAGCCACTGTTCCGCCACAAATTTCGCCAAACAATCCAAGTGCAACCTCACTGTCGGTTGGTTTTTCGGTAGCATTTTCTCTTGCAACCAGCACATCAAACCTTCCGGCATTGCTTGCTGGTGTGCTTGTGCCATAATATCCAATATCCACCCCACTAATTGTCATGCCATTACCCATTATTGTACCACGCAAAATTTTTGTTGTGGTATTAAACTCAATATTGTTGGCGTACAAAACTGACAAATCGATTGGGCAAATTATGCGAGCATAATAATCTGCATTATCTGCACTTATGTAGGCATCACTGTCGCTTTCGAACATTGAATTAAATGTTGTTGCGTCATAAATTAATGCCACACAATCTTTTGTGTTGTATTGTGGTTTTTGTGATGAATTTGCTTCGTTAACCAAAGTGTACCAATAAAGGGCTGCGTTTCCTGTTGTTGTTTCTACCCTATCAATTTTTTGGTGAACATTTTTTGCCATACCCAAAATATTTGCATTAATAAGTGTTGGTCCTAGTGTTGTTTTTGAAATTGGGTTCCAGACACCGTTTTGGCTAACAGTTGTGCTTGCAAACGAATAATTTGGCCATTGTTGTGCTTGTTTGTCTTGGTTGGTCATGCCATCAAGTGTTAGTGCTGTTGCAACCTCGGCACCTGTTTGATGTTGATTGTAAATATCTGCAAGATAACAGCTATCTTCCACTATTCCGTTGTTTAATGCAACTTCACCGCTTGCACTGCTTGTTGTTCCTGTAAATGGGCGGTTGTAAATGTTTGAATTTACTGAAGGACGAGAAGCACTATAACAACGCAAAATTGCACCGTTGTTTTCAAATACAAAGCCAGATGCGCGTACTGTTTGTGCGTTTTTGACATCTATTGTTGCAAAACAATCCGCAACACTGCCTGTATTGTTGTGTACAAACGCACCAAATGCACTGTTGGAACTAATGACAACATTTCGTTTTGTATCACGAGCGATTGCCAATGTGATTTGTTCACTAACTATATCCAAACCACCAACATAACTCTCAGAAATTCTGCCGCTGTTTGAAGCAACAAGCCCTGCAATGTAGTTGGCGTTTTCGTCACCAGCAACCACAACATTGTTTATGTTTGAATAATTGACATAACACCCACTAATCATACCGGCGTTTTGTGCAATCAAACCACCAAATGTAGCATATGTCATATCAAAGTCAAGGTTGTAAACACGGCTGTTTGTCACATAGCCTTGGTTAATAGCAATCAAGCCACCAAGTATAATATTGCTGTTGTGTTGTCTGTCAGAAACAAGTGTTAATTTTTTGTTAATTAATGCACCTGTTGTGTCACCTGCCTGAGTTGTGGTTGACACAACTTCACAGTTAGTAATAATACCACTGTTTTGAGCAACCAACAAACCGATAGTATAATTTGAACTTGTTGCATCATCAACACAAGATATTGTTAGGTCATCACGAATTTCAACAATTATGTTTTTAAGAATTGTGTTTTGGTTTGTTTGTGCAAACACACCAAGATTGTGAGCAGTGTTCTTGACAAAAGGATTTACTGTTTTGCTGATTATTAACTTATAGTTGTTTCCATCAAAACTTGATATCGCTGTTGTTATTGGGTCAAATTCTTGGTCGTGCTCGGCACCATTTAGGTCAATATCATTAAGAAGGATATAATCTTTGCCTGCTTCCATTGCCTTTAAGTCTTCGAGTGTACGAATTGGCAATGGGTGGTCTTTTGAAGTGTTTTCTTCGTAGTTAAGACCAAATCTATATGTATATTCGACAGCGTTTTCTTGTGGTGTTGTAGATATTGTTAAGATGTTTGATGGATTGTATACTGCATAATAATTTGCCCACAAGCGTGGTCCTGCATCTACACTTAATGCCTTTATTTTGTGAACTTTTACCTCATCAGACCCAGCAAAAATCCAATTTACACTGCCATCTATTATGACATCATTTTGTACCGAAACATATGCTTGTGTTGTCCTGTCATAATAGCCAAATACGATATTTGTTTTTGAGTTGTCAATAGTGTTGTTATCATAACTTATAAGGTTTATGCCTTTAAGAATTTCGATAACTTTTTTGACATTTTCTGTGGTCATGTTAAATGAAAATTCTGGAACATTTCGCAACATGGTTTTTATTGCTTCGGTTAACTCGAAGCCACTAGTTGTGTCAATATCTAATAAACCTTTGTTGCTTCTTACATCACTAACAAATAGTGTTATTTGAATAGGCTCGGAAGTATAAGAGAATGTCCAATCACCATCAACAACATTTGATATTGCTCCACCAATAGCAGCAATACCATTATCACCATTAAGTGCCAAATTTAATACTTGGCTTTCTTCTGGATTTGCCCACTTAAGGTTGATAACAATATCAACAACCCTAAACACCATCTCGCGAGAAATAGTTGTCAAAACACCCGAAATATCTGTTTGTGCACTTAATTTAATAATAAATGAAGAACCAAGCTCGGCATTTTGTGGTACATTTATGTAATATTGTTTTGTCACATCACTAGATGCTGCGTTTATGGTATTGTTTCCGTCAACGGCTGTTAGGGTTGCGCCTGCTGGGTTTTCGGTTATCTCAAGCTTTGCATTTAACAAACCTTTTTGAACATAAACATTTAATAGGTTTGTGTTTTGACCATAAATATCATCACGGTCTTTGCCACCTGTTCCTTGTGCAATGTATGCAATATTATTTGTGGCATCAAAGTTGTCATAACTTAATGACATAGCAGTTGAAGCATAAATAGAATATTGGTTTGTTTTTGTGTACAACAAATTATCGTCTTTGTCATAAATGTTTGCATAGATATTAAAGGTTGCACTGGTAGAAACATTTTGAGGCATGTATGTACGGAAGAACAAAATGCCCGTGTGGTTTTCGTCTGTTGTTTTGTGAGTAATTATACCATTTGGCAAAATTGTGATATCTGTGCCAGATTTAACAACATATTTGCCACCTTTTGCGTCTGTGACATAATCTCTTTGGTCAAACACAACACCATAACCATCAACAACGCTTGAGGTTATTTCGATGCGGTCATAGTTTACATAATATGGGTCGATAGTAAGTTTTAATATTCCATATCCGCCCGCAACAATTGAGGCAGAAGGCAACTCACCTGCTGACCTTAACTCACCATCAGAATAATCAACATCAATATAGTGGTACATATCTACTGCGGTGATAATTTGTGGCTCGATGTGCAAATCATAAGATGCTGTCACATTGCCGCGTGCTGTTGCTGATTGTGGGCGTGCCTCTAACTCGATTGCATATTCTTCAACTTCCAACACATCAGCAGGTGCTGAAAGATAGTACTCGAGATTAAATGTTTTTATATTGTTTGACGCCAGTGGATTGCCAATAACATCTATCACAATAAATGGCAAAGCGCCAACCATGTTTTCATAATCAAGGGCTGAATAATAATTTTCGTCATAATAATATGCCGCAATACCTGCGTTTGTTATTAATGCATAAGGTTGATTATCTACATAGATGTACAATGCATCATTTACAAAACCATCGTCACAAGTAATATCTACATTAAGATATACATGATCACCGGCATAAATATCAACATCACCTTGGCTTAATAATATTGCACTTGGGCCTGCCAAGGTTGACACATTGTATGTCCAAGAATGACCTGTTGGCTTAATGATGATATTTTGTAAATCATCACCATCATAAAATTGTGCAATTATTTGTTTTTGAACACTTAGGGCAACATCGTTTGCCGTAGAAGTGCTTTTTAGCACAAAACTATCTAGCGCAACACCACTAGATACCAAAGAAGCAGCACCTGGTTGTGGCGCAAAACTTGCTTGCAGTGTTCCGGCAGAAAGATTGTTGTTTGCAACATCTAAATAATCAACACTAAATTGTTCGGGATTGTTTAATTTAAGGGTAACAGTGTCGCCCGCATCATAAACATCATCTGTGTTGGTGTTAGAAAGAACAATCTTGTCATAACCATCAACTACACAAATTTGAATAGTAACATTTGCATCAGGGTTTAATGCACTTGCAATATTAATAACAGTTGTGCCTACACCAACAATAACAACCGAATATCCATTTGCATAAACACTTGGCACAACTCTTGCAACTGTTGTGTTGCTGTTTGTAACATTAATTAACAAATCGCTTAAAGAACTAAGTGGTGGGAATGTAATATCAAACAATCCGTTTGCGCCAAATAATTTGAGGGTGTTGTCGCTTGTTGTCATTGGGGTTGTGTCACTTGCAGTTGCAACACCACCAGAAATAACAACAGGTATTTTGTTATAGTTTTTTATTACAACATCATTTTGTGTGGTTTGACCAACATATTCTAGTACCAAATATGGTGACACTTCAACAAACAAATCGGTAGGAACCATTGGCAAGAACGCTTCGGTCTCGGTTGTGCTATCAACATAGGTGCCATTTACTACTTCGCGTTTTGCAATAAGTAAATGTTGATAAGTGTTGTTGTAATAATATCCACCTGTGTACAAATCATTTGTACTCCACGCAGAAACAGTATCCTGACTTAATGCACTTAATGATTGTGTTGTTTCTGCGTAGTTGTAGTTGCTGTTTGAATAATAATCTTTTACTATTGCAATTATGCCGCTACCAACAACACCATTTGTTTTGCTAACTTGGTTGTTTGATGTTATTGTCATGTTTGAATAAACATAATTAATTTTTGCGTCCATACTGCCCGTGGCACTACCAACAACGCCACCAAGTGCCGAAGTTGTGTCAACTTCGCCTGTGTTTGCATTATCAAGAGTTATGCCCTTGTTTGGTACAAAACTGATTGCATAAGCATATTCTAATACACCCGTGTTGCTGTTTTGACCAACAACACCACCAGCACTGTTTGTGCTGACTAGGTTTAACCCATTAAATGTAGATTCACTATCATTAATAACAATATATCTTGCATCATAAACACCAGCATTGTTTTGGCCAACAACACCACCAGCAATATTTACGGGAATTGTTGCATTTAGGTTAACCATACTTTGAAGGTATTTAACACGATAGTCGGTAGAATTAATAACTGTTTGATTGTTTTGCGCTATCACTCCACCAAAAACTATGTCTTGTGCATCACTGTTGCTGTTTATGGTTACATTACCTTTTACCGCAAGTGCCAAAATATTGTTGTTTGTGTTGTTTTCGACACTCGCAATTCCTGGTGATACAAAACTGCGCCCATAAAGGTTTGTTGCAAAACTAGGGGCAAGCACAGTAAAGTCTTGCACTACACCACATCTTACTTTTGCAATTGTTGCAATATAAATATCAGAAGAAGCGTGGTTGTTTACATTGTTGTTAATTGTTACTTCTTTTATTGTTAGGTTTACATTTTTAAGGGTACCAACATTACTACTTCCATCTTTGCCCACAGATTTTATAAAGATACCAATCTCGCTGTGGATTGCGCTTGTGGCACTTTGAGTTGTGTATGAATAAGAAGGAATAACAAAGTTGATATTTTCAATAATTCCGGTCAACTCGTTAAATACTGATGTACTTTCTTTGTTAATAGGCACGCCATTCCACAAGGTTTGACCATCACTATTCATCACAATATTAATTGCAGCAAAACTTACTGTACGAATATTGTTGTCAAAACTTGTTAAACTTCCGGCAAAACTTGTGTCAAGAGAATATGTACTATTATGAGAGGCGTCGATATTTTCGACAATAACATTTGAAATATCAACCCCGTCCAAATCTTTCATCAAAACAAAGTTTTTGTCTTTTTGGGCATAAATCTTGTAAAAATCTTTTGCCGAATAAATGCGATAAGCCGATTCGTTTCCGTCAGCAACTGTTATTTCAAACCTCATCAATATTGCATCTTGCACTTCGGCAATATCACTTTCGGATACAATATTTGAGGTGTATTTCTTAAGTGCATCTTGTGCAAACACATAAACAACAGCGTTGCCTACACGATAACTATTTGTTGTTGTGTCATAATTAATTATTATGCGGTCAATACCATCAACCGTAACAATTGACAACATGTTTGACATGTGTGCGCCAGTTGTTTTTGTGACAAGTGAACCATTTTCTTCGTCAAACACAATATATTCAAGATTTTTGTTTGCTGCACGAACAGGTGTAACATTTGGTCGCAAAGCAAAATATGCTGTTGACGCGTTATCAACCTCGGTGTACAAAGATATAACGCGGTTTATTTTTTTATCTGCTGTTTGAGTGTTTTGAACAACCTCAAAACCATTAAGGCTTGTTGTGTCAAAGGTAGCGTTTTTAACTGTTTCAAACGGCATAACAGTTACCGTCAATCTTGTGGTAAGAATAGTATTATAGTCTTTTAACTTAACTTCTATTGTGGTGATTATTCGGTCTTCTTTTAGGTTTATGCTGTTTGCAGTAACCGTGATGTAAGAACCATAATAAACACCACTTTCGCCATCTTCGCGAATAATCCCACCCGTGATTGTTAATGGATTACTGTTACTACTGCTGCTAATAATTTTCCATTCGGCATCATCTTCCATGGCATCTATCATACCATTGGCTGTTGTGATGATATTTACCTGGCGGGTTGTTAGGTTTGTGTTGTAAACACGCCCCGCACTATCTTCTTTTGCATACAAAGTAATAGATGGGTCGGTTAGCGTTAGGTCAAGCACTTTGTTGTAAGTTTGAACTTCAAAACTGTATGTTTTTGTTTTTGTGACCAAATTGCCACTTTCGACATCATAGTATTCTACAATACAATTAACTTTTGTACTGCCGCGTTTGTCTGTCACAAGTGTGGCTGTGCTAAATGAAGTTGAGGTATTGGTTACGCTTGTTACTATGTTTCGGTCGACCACATTATATCTTACATCAGCAAGCAAAGCATTGCTTGGGCCCAAAATATTATTAAGTTCGATTGTGCTACCTGTTGCAATTTTTATGGTCTTAATAATTGGTTGATTGTTGGCATCTAGCCTGTTTTGGTCTAGGTCGTTTTCGTCTTTTTCGGTCTCATAAGTTATGCTGCCTATGTACGCAGATTGTCCTCTTGCGCCAATAGAGTATTCATTAAATTTTGAGAATACAACAACATCTACGCTTATGCTTACACCTGTTGGGGCTGTCCAAGTAACTGTTGCCGCACCCACCCTTAATGGTTTTAGTGTAAATATTGCCTCAGACGAACCACTAAACACCGCATTTACAATTTCGACAACACCACTTGGTGCAATAACATAACGGCTCGAATCAACAATATCCATTGGGTTTGCACCATTAAGGTTTGTCGAATCGGTATTCTTTGGCCATACAGTCAAAGATATATCACGGGTCGAAGAATCTTCGTCCATTGCAAGATACATCTTGCCATCTGTGTGCAAGGCATTTGAATTTTCGGTTATGGTTATGTCATTAATACCATAGGCAAGTGTAATAATTAGTTCACGACTAAGTGAATTAATAGCTGTTGCACCCTCAAGAGAAATTAAATATCTTATTTGCCCACTGCCATATTCGTGGTTGGCATCAAGACCATTCTTTAACAAAATTCGTGTTCCACTTGTTACCAAAACACCATTTGTGCTGTCAATATATCTAGGGGTTGCTCCACCGCCAATATACCACTCTAGGTTGTCGGCATTTGCAGGAATTGAACCATCATCACTAATAAGACTTATACGCAAAGAATTGTAAAGGCTTGAATATGGTGATAATGATACAGAAAGAACTTCTCCGGCTGTCGTATAGTTGTTGTAAACAGTTAGCTCATATGCTTCGCTGCCACGATCGCTATTAATTGAGATTGTGTCAGGATATGACGCAACACGGAAAGGCACACGAAATACGCCATTTGATACAATACTTGGGTCGTTGTAAGTAATGCCAAACTCTACAAATACGCTATTTGTTCCTGTTTCGTCTTGACCGGTAAAATAAAACTCACCTGGGTTGTTTACATCTTGTTCGATTGTCAAATAATTTGAAAAAGTGCTAGGAGAAACACGATAACTTACTGACATTGTTTCGCTGTTGACGCCGTCAATATAATATTTTTGACCTTGCCCATTGTCTTTGTTTAACACCATTTCAATAAGGTCAACGGCCAAATCATTTGTGCGGTCACCATCACCATCATCTATTTTTAACTGATAGTTTATTTCATCTAGTGGCTCGTACAACACAATTTGAGAAGAAGGCACGGTAAGTTTTTGTGTAGAATATATTGCACTGTCAAAAACATTGTCATCACTTGGCTCGAAGCTAATTGTCATGCTTACTGCATTAACAGGAATTGCCTCGTTGTAATTAAGCTTGCGAGTTGTACCATCTTCAAAACTAACGGTAAGTACATAGTCGTAGTTTGGCGTTGTTACATTTTCACTGCCATCATCATTTGTAAAGGTAAAATAATCCAAAACATTTGGTGAATAAACACTCCCCTTTACTGCAACACCAATATTGTCACGAATGCTTACTTGTGTTGCCTCGGCCACAACATTAACCCACAAAACCACTTTTGCTTTTGTTTTTTCTATACTGCTGGCCTCTAGTTTTACGGGATAGCCTTGCTGAGTAACAGCAAGACCCTTGATAGTTGCAACCTGTGTGTTTTTTGCATTAACTTCGACTGCGACTTTGCTTTTATCACTGCAAGACCAAACAATATCTTTTGAAATATTGTCACCCACATTTTCAACACTTGCCAAAATAGTTAGGGTTGATTCTTCGGTACCCAAAGTAAGGGTTGTCTCATACCCACCCTCTACCTCGGTTAGTCTTTGTGCATTTATCTTGACTGTTAAATCATCTAACGGACCTTTGCAGGCGCTAAGACCAAAAAAGGCACAAAACACAAGTGCCAAAGATAAAATAAAACCGCTAATCTTTTTTGACATAAAATCTTACCTCATATTGTTAGTGTGCACAACATGCACAAAATTATAAATTTTGACAAAACTTCTTGTAATAATTTGTCAAAATTTTATATATAATTTTATTATATATAATAAATCAAGTCAAACTGTTTGGGGCACATATGCAAAAATTATTGAATATTTTTTTGTTTTTTAGTTGTACAAAAATTGCCATTAAGTAACAAAAAACACACATTAAGTGTGCTTTTTTTGTTTAATAATGTATGGCTTTTTTCTTAGATTTTTGCGTGTTGCGTATTGTTTTTGTTTTTACTCCGCGCTTTGTTCCGGCCTGCAAAACAACTTTTGTTTTTGGTGGTTTTTTGTCTTTTTCGTCTGTTGTCACAAAGCCTGTTGTTTTTGTAAATTTTTGCCTTGTGGTTTTTTTGTATTGTGTTTTGTCATTGGTGCGTCCAATAACCCCCCGGCGTTCGCGTTGCTTGACATTTAATTTATGCCCAATAGGTTTTTTATTTTCGACAAGTTTTGTGTCTTTACTTGAGATGTCTAATGTGCCAAGAGAGATTTGGGAGTTTGTTTTCTTTTCTATTTCTCGTAGGTCTTTTATTTGTTCTTTTGTGTTAAGAAGTGTCCACGCAAACCCACTTTTGCCTGCCCTGCCTGTTCTTCCAACACGATGAACATAATATTCTTTGTTTTGTGGTAAGTCAAAGTTAATAACATGCAAAATGTCTTGCACATCAATACCGCGTGCAGCAACATCGGTTGTGACAACAACCCGCCCGTCACTTTCCTTAAACTCACGCAAGGTTCGACGCCTTGCGCTTTGTGGCATGTCGCCATGAATAGCAAGCGCATCATAACCAATTTTACGCAGATAAAGCTGAACACCATCTACCATTGTTTTTGTGTTGCAAAAAACAATTGTGCGACCGCGAGGCAATTCTTGCAAAAGTTGAGATAGGGCGCGCTTTTTCTTTTCTTTTGGAACAATATAATAAGTCTGTTTTATTGTCGAAATTGTGGCGTTTTCTACCCCGACGGTGATTTTTGTTGGGTGGTTCATAAATTTTTTTGAAATTGCCAAAATTTCGGGCGACATGGTTGCACTGTACATAAGTGTTTGTCTCTCTTGTGGGGTTAGACCCAAGATATATTCCATATCTTGCCTAAAGCCCATATTTAACATTTCATCTGCTTCATCTAGCACAACATATTTTATCTCGTTAAGTTTTAATGTGCGACGAGAAATGTGGTCTTTTATGCGCCCTGGGGTGCCAACAACAACATTTACTCCTCTTTTTAGATTAAAAATTTGTTTTGGCATATCTGTTCCACCAAAAAGTGCAGTTGCCTTAACCCAAGGCATTTTTACTGCAAATTTTCGCACTTCAAGCAAAATTTGTTCCGCCAGTTCTCTTGTTGGGCACATAATAAGTGCTTGGGGAATTTTTTCTTCTGTTATCATACACAACATTGGCGCAACATAAGCAAGTGTTTTTCCGCTGCCGGTATAACTTAACCCCACAACATCTTTGCCATCAAGGGCCAAAGGTATGGTTTTTTGCTGAATTTCGGTTGGAACTTCAAAGCCTTGTGCCACAATTCCATCATAAACCTCTTGTTTAAGCCCAAGACCCAAAAAATTGTTTTTCATAAATTTTCCTTTTAATTAAACTTTTGTGGTGTGTTTTGTTTTTTTGTTAACAAAGAGTGTATCATAAAACAAAACACTTTGCAAGAATAATTTAACAATTATAATTTTATCAAAAAGTACACAAAATCGCTTTCAAAATGTTTTTATATTTGATATACTTTTATAAATTTGGAGGTATCGCTATGGGGGCAAAAAGGGCTTTTTGTACGATTTTTTATGTTTTGTTCAGTCTTTTGTTTACAGCTGTTTTAATTTGTAACATAACAGGAATAATTCATCACTTTGGCATGGTGCCAAACGATTTAATCACAACAAAAATTAATACAAATCTTTTAACACCTATTCACACAGCTATTGATTCTTTGGGCATTTTTGACAGTGTTGTGGCGTTAAATATTGTTTATGCTTTTATGACAATTATGTCTTTGGCTTTTTGGATTTTATCAGTCAGCAACCTTGCAAATGTCTTGCGCAACAGCTCTACTCGTGGCACAAGCCTTGCAAAAATAATTTTAAGCATTGTTATGTTTGCAATATTTGTGTTAAGTTTTGTTTTGCTTGTGCGCAATGGTGAAACAATTCAAAATATTTTAACAAATTATTATTTTGTTGGCCAATTGGTTGTTTATTTACTTGCTTTGCTTGTGGGTATTTTTGCTATGAGCATTTCTCCAATTGACGAAGCACCCGAAGAACCAACCGAGCAATCACCACAAGAAGAACAAATGACAGCCCAACAAAAAGAAAACCGCATCAAACAAATCTTAGATGACGAGGTGGACCCAAGAGTTTAGTAAAAGTTTTGCAAAATTTTTACTTTTTTTATTGACATAATAAAAAAGTTTATGTATAATATACGCATTCTAAATTGCTTTTAATCAAGCAATTTCTTATTCCTCAATAGCTCAGTTGGTAGAGCACCCGGCTGTTAACCGGTAGGTCGTAGGTTCAAGTCCTACTTGAGGAGCCATTCAGCCCTTTGGGGTTTTTCTTTTTTTGTAGGACTTAAACCTACGCCTTTGTCGTAGTGACGCGATTGACGCTTCGCGTAACAATGCGCTAACAAGCAAGTCCTACTTGAAAAGCCATTTTATACAAAAAAAAAACACCATATTTTAGGTGGTGTTTTTTTACAATTTTTGTGAGTGTGCAAAAATTTTGTCACTTACAACTTTTTGCAAAGCTTTTGAATATTGCAAAACCTCTTTTTTCTCTAATAATAGTACTTCTCCGTCTTCATCTGCTGTGACAATTGTTTTGATATCAATGTTTTTTATTTCAGGATAATCAACAATTAATTCATCAAG
>JAFTCZ010000011.1 GCA_017454425.1 Clostridia bacterium
ATTTCTATATCAAATTTTTCTCTGTTTGTATTCAAAAAATGTAAAAGTGCCATACTATCCGAACCACCACTGCAAGCAACTCCTACAATATCTCCGCTGTTAAACATTTTGTGCCTTTGTATTGCATCAAACACATTCTCAAACATACAAATTTCTCCTTGGCGTTTTTTACATTATAACACAGCATTTTAATTTTGTACAACTATATTGAAGCAAGATTATTTAATTTTTTACTATTAATACGCCAAAAATTTAAATAAAGTGCATAGTACTCTTACTTACTATGCACACAAAATTAATTTTTTATCAATTTTCCAACAACTACTGTCATATCATCTTGCACAATACTATTGCAAGTTTTTATCACAATATCCAAAAGTTCGTTTGCAATCGCTTGCGGATTTGTGTTTTGAATATTATTGATAATCTCTTTTAGTTTTGATGCTTCTTTTAATGCATCAACAACACCATCAGACACAAGTATGATATAATCATTTTCACCCAAAATAACACTTTGGATACAAGGTTTGGCATTGTTAATAATACCAAGTGGCAAAGCTTGTGAATATAGTACTATTGTTTCATTTTCTTTTTTTATAAAACTGCATGGTGCACCTACTTTGTACAAATCTAATATTCCTGTGCGCAGGTTTACAACGCCCAAGTCAATAGCACTAAAATTATCTTCCCCTCTTTGAGACAACAAGTTGTTTACTATCTTTAGGGTTATATTTGTATCAAATCCTGCCTTATAAAAATTTGAAATTAGGCTGCTGCAGCGCTTGCTAATATCACGAGCATTTTGGCCACTTCCCATTCCATCACAAATAGACAATACAACTTGGTCGGCACCAACTTGTGCAACACTATATGTATCGCCCGAAATTTTATTTCCATGCTTATTAACCCCAGCGCAACCAAAAACCATTTCGTATACATTTTTGTTTTTTAATGTTATTAATGAGTAGTTTTTTATAGTACTATGCACAATACTATGCACTTGCATTTTTGTATTAACACATGAAGAAATAAGCCTTTCTATCGTTTCGGTTAATAAGTCTTTGTTCCTTACATTTAGGGTTATTTTAATATTATTTTCACTTTCATTATAAACTAAACACTCGGTGCATAGTATATGGTTTTTTGCCAATCTTTCTATTATTTCATTTTCTTTATCAATATCAAACTGAATTGTGGTTGACAACTGCGAAGATAGTGTTTTGAAAATTCGCGATACTCCAAACAACTGCTCGGCTACCATAAGTTTGTATTCATTGCCTGATTGTGTGTCAAAAATTGTATGTTTATATTCCGACACATTATGATTAATTGCATTTACAACAATAGGTAGTCTTATGCATCTGTATGCAAAATTTGGCGACACTTCGGCAAGACTAACCTTTCCTCTTGAATATGCAAGTTTTGCAAGTTCTTTTAGATGATAATTTATTTCTTTATTATTAATATTTAAGCATTCATCTCTGTTGGGGCATTGTAAACATACATTTTGCACAACTTGGGTATTTGTACTTTCGTACACATCTTCTTCGGAATAATTTTTCTTAACCATGTCAAGATAGGTATTTTTCATTTCAAAAAAAACATTTGACAACATTCCAAGTTTGTAGTGCAAATCTTTTCGTTGGCACTCAAGCATATCATACAAAGCATTATTTTTGTTTTCGACAACAACCACCCCCGCAACAGCCGCAAGCCATTTGGTTGGAATAATTAAAAACAATATCGCCCCCAAAGATATGCTAATTATTGTTCCTATGGCATAAAAAGGCATTAGATATAGTTCGGTAAAAACATCAACCAAAATTACTGACAAAACCGAAAAAATGCGTTTGTTTGTCTTCATTGTTGCGCCAGCAACGCACATCAGCACCATGCGGACAATAAAAGTAACATCTTGTGTACAAAAGCTTATTCCTAGGCCAACAAGTGTCCCCACAACAATTGCACCTGATGCCCCATACGAAAATAATATAACCAGTATAAACAAAATTGCAACACAAAGTGATATGTACTCGCCCATTGGCACATTGTACAGGCCCGAAGCCACAACAGTTAATACAACGCCCGCACAAATGCCTTCATCAATAAAAAACTTTCGTTTAAGTCCCCGAAATAACACATTTTGAAACAAATGCATGCTGCAGTACAAAAACACCAACCCCAAAGCAACAGCCAAAACACTGTCAAAAAATTCACTTGCAACTTCACTATGTATATACATAAATGCAACTTGTGACAAAAACCCATACAGCATAATTAAAAGCGTGTTAAAAGGTTTTTTGAACTTGTAGTGTAAAAAATAAAACAACAGCACAACACCAATTGTTGCACCTGCACAAAATAGTTCGGTCATATCAAAAGCGTGCAAAAACGCGCTTGTTAGATATAGTGGCGACAACAACAATATACTTTGTCCGCACCAAATAAGACAAAAATACATACCAAAGGCAAAATTTGACAAATTACCCACCTTTGCATGCATTAATACATAAAACAACACAAAAAAACATAGATATTTGATAAATATATAAACTTTTTTTGACATATTGATTACCTTTTATAATTATAATCAATCACAAAAACAATGTAAAAAACATGATAATATGGTTTTTGTAAGAATTTATCTTTCTTTGCAAAAATAACAACTAAAATATCAAAAATGATAGTCAAAAACCGCATATTGGTGTATAATTAACTATCAAAAAGAATTGGAGAATAAAATATGCAAAAAGTTGTTGTTATTACAGGAGCAAATAGTGGCATTGGCCTAAGTTTGGCCAAAGAAATTGTTAAACGCGGCGACATTGCTTATTGTTTGTCTCGTCACAAGCCACAAGACAATAGTATTCGCTTTGTACAATGTGATGTAACAAACCGAAAAAGCATTTCTGCTGCATTAAAAACTATTCATGACACCGAACTGCACATAGATGCAATAGTAAACAATGCCGGCATGGGAATAAGCGGCGCAAGTGAATACGAGCCAGAAGAAGACATTCAAAAAATCATTAATGTCAATCTTATTGGTGTTATTAATGTTTGTGCCTTAAGTTTGCCATACCTGCGAGAAACCAAAGGGCGAATTGTAAACATTGGCTCGCTTGCCAGTGTATTTCCTATTCCTTTTCAATCACTTTATTCTGTAACAAAAGCAGGTGTAAAAAGTTTTTCGTTGGCACTTCACAACGAAGTAAAACCAACGGGCGTAAAAGTTAGTTGCGTGTTGCCCGGAGATGTCAAAACCAACTTTACCGCCAATCGTGAAAAAACAGATATGCCCAACGACCCCGTATATGGCGACCGAGTAAATCGCAGCATTACCCGCATGGAAAAAGACGAGCAAAATGGCATGCCAGCCATAAAGGTGGCAAAGGTTATTTGCAAATGTATATACAACAAACGCCCTCCGCTTGTAATTTCGGTAGGCGCCCAATACAAATTTTTGCGCGGATTAAAACGCTTTGTGCCAACCCGTATGATGGAATCAATTTTGTACAGTATGTACTCAAAATAAAAAACAAAGGAAAAACAAATTGAGAGTTTGTGTGCTTGGAAGTGGCAGTAAAGGCAACTGCACATATATCGAATGTGGCGACACCGGCATTTTGATTGATGCCGGTCTTTCGTGCGCACAAATTGAAAAACGACTTAAGGCCATAAATGTAAACCCATATTCTATAAAAGCGGTTTTAATAACCCACGAACATTCCGATCACATTGCCGGTGCCCCTGCTTTTGCCTTAAAATTTGGGGCCAGAGTTTATACACATAAAGACACATGGAATGCCATGAACTCAAAATTTGCCAATTTGGCATATTCTCAAATGATAGATATTTGTACGCCAAACTTTGAAATCAACAACATAAATATCTCTTGTTTTGACCTAAGCCATGATGCGGCACATTGCCTTGGATATACCCTAGCCTATAGAAACAACAAAATAAGCCTAGCAACCGACCTAGGCTTTATGACAGACAACATCTTAAGCAATTTGATAGGTAGTGATATTGTTGTGCTTGAGGCAAATCACGATGTTAACAAACTGATAAACAACCCCAATTATCCACTTTATCTAAAAAACAGAATACTATCAAGACAAGGCCACCTAAACAACAACGATACAGCAAATACTATTGTGCAAATGCTTGGCTATAATGTGCGTGGCGTAATTCTTGCCCATTTAAGCGAACAAAACAATTCACCAGTTTTGGCAACAAACACAGTACATTCTGCCCTCTCAAAGGCCGGCGCAACAGTCAACAAAGATATTATTGTTGATGTTGCACATCAGGAAAAAGTTGGAAATATTTTCAAAATAAAAGAATAATAGTCTTTTGTTGTTGCATAATACCCCTTAAGAGGTGATTATTATGAAAAAAACACAAAGGGCCACAACTCATTCTGCAAAAACAACAGCAAAAGCAAAAGAACAAAAACCAATAATCAGCACAGGCAAAAAGATTGGTCTAACAATATATTTTACTTTTGTTCTTACATTAATGGGCGTGATGGGCTTGCAAATTTGGCTTAATGGGCCAAATGGATTGCTATCAAGTGATAGTGTTAACAATGCCCCACAACAAACAACCCAGCATACTATTGACAGCGAGGACTCTCAAAACACACCACAAAACAATACAGCATACACAAACACAACAAACCAAACCAACAACCAAGACAGTTTAACAAACGACATGCAAAATAATGATTTGGCAAACGATAGTTATTATCAAACCAATCAACCAGATACTTATTATAGATAACAAAAAAACACTCCAACTTGTTTGTTAGAGTGTTTTTTATTTAATTATTATTGTAATACTTCATCATTTAGGCAATTGTTGGCTCGGCGCCATCTGCAAATGTCCAAATGCTTGTTGGCCAGTTTTTGTCTGTGTAAGTTGAGATTGACTTGCAGCTGCCATCACTGTATAAGTTGTCATCAGGAGTGTTAAACTCGAACCATACATTGTCAGGCAATCCTACTGGAATGTACCAGTTGCTGTATTGTCTCTTGCTGTCACCTTTCTTATAGCCACCCATTGCATCAGCGTTAATTACATTGTTAGAAACGCTTCCGCCTTGGTTTTGACGAATCTTTGTTTGTGTCTCAAACTTGCGTCCGCTTGCATCATTTGCAAACTTAGCACCAATATAACAGTTCTCGACTCTTGCGCCAGACTTGATTGCACAAGCCATACCACAAGACTCATCACTACCATTAATTGTTGCTTTTGTATAGCTGTTTGCAATTGTACCACTGTTCATTACACTTGCAAGTCCACCAACATATTTTGCACTAACTGTTGCATCACTGTTGATTCCGCTTGCACTGATTGTGCCGCCATTTACTTCGGCAACCAAACCACCAGCATATGTGTTAGAACTAATTGTGCTTACTGTTGCAAGTGCGTGTGTAATTTCACCAGAACTAATACCAGCAATCGCACCTGCTTTTGCCTCACTACCACCATTGATTGTGATGTTGTTTGTTGTTACAACTGCGTTAATAATTGTGCCTGCTGTTTCACCAGCAATTCCACCAAGTACTGCGTTTTTGTTTTCTGCAGCATTAAGTGTCAATGCATTACCACTGTATGTTACTTGCTCGAGCTTGCCTTTGTTTACAGCAGCAATTCCACCCATCTTGGTGTTAACTGTTGTTGTGTTGTTGTAAGAAGCGTTTGTTTCGGCATTTAATACTGTACCGTTGTTGAATGCAACAATTCCACCAAGTGCAGGTGCATTTGCGTTGATTGCAATGTTATTTGCTGCAGTCAATTTTGCATCTTTGATGATTGCGCTGTCGCTGTTGAGATATGCAATTCCACCAAATGAACCATTAATTGTTGCTGTCATACCACTAACTCTTACGGCCTCAACTAAGTTGATGTTTGTACCAACAATTCCACCAAATGAGTCATTGTTTGTCACTGTCAAGCCGTTAACTTTTACATTGTAAACATAACCGCTGTTTTCACCAGCAACTACACCAGTTTGATGCTCTGCTGCTGCGGTAACTGTTACATTCTCGAATGTTACATTCTTAATTGTACCAAACAATCTGTTAACAAATCCTACATAATAGTTGGTACCTGCAACAATTGTCAAGTTTGAAATCTTGTGTCCTTTACCATCTAAAGAACCTCTAAATTCACCCATTGATGACCAGTTTGCGTTTCCAAGGTCGATGTCTGCACCAAGTGAGTAATCATTGTTCCAGTTGTATGTTACTGAACCAAGTGTCTCTTGATTTGCAAGAGCATTAAGTTGAGCTGCTGTTGTGATAACTGTTGGGTCAACAACTACCGGAGGTGTTGGGTCTTCTGTGTCTTCTACACCAGGAATGTATACATGTGCAACATATACACTTGCGCCTCTCTTAAGTGTAGCATAACCTTCGTTTTGAGTGCTGTCGATAGACCAAACATTTGTAAAGTTCCATGTTGTGTCAGTTCCGTTTGCAGCAAGTGTTGCATAACTTTGAACTCTTGTTTTGTCTGCGATTGGGCTTACGAATACTGCAACATCTGTTGTGTTGTAAAGTCCTGTGTAACCTTGAGTTGTTACATAATGGTTACCATAAACACGGTTTGCAATTGAGTTTTCGTTTGTAAGTGCAGCTGTGCTATCACTGTTTTGGTTTGTGTGAACAACCATACCCATGTTAGTGTTTGTTGTGTCTTTGTTCTTAACAGTTGAATAACAGTTAACAACATTTGCTTTTATGCCACCAACTGCTGTGTTAAGTGCAACCACACCACCCATTAATGAAGTGTTTGTTGGTGAAAACTCACCACGAGCATAACAATCTTGAACTTTTGCAGCTCTGTTAAGTGCAGCAACACCACCAATATATCTTGCACTAGCAATTTCACCAGCATAAGATGATGTAACAATTGTGTTTGTATTAACAGCAGCAACACCACCAGCATAACTGTCGTTTGCTGTTGTTGCAAGTGAACTGTCTGTTACTTGGCAGTCCAAAATTTTTCCGTTGTTGTAACCAGCAATTGCACCAACATACTTGCTTGCACCACTAATCATTGCGCTTGCAAGTTTTACATTTGATACAACAGCGTAGTTGCCAATTACACCAAACAATCCAGCATTTACATCATTTGTTGTAAGTGTCAAATTGCTAATTGTAAATTCGTTACCGTTGTAAGAACCAGTAAATGAGTTTGCATCAGTAGGACCAATTGGGCTAAATACTTTGCCATTAAGGTCGACATTTGCTACTTGACGATAATGTTTGTCAAGACCGTATGTGTCATTGATTTTTAACAAATCTTCTGCGTTGCGAATAAAGTAAGGGTTGTTGGCACTTCCGTCTGCAACATCAACACCACAAAGCAAACTGTTTGAACCTGTATAATCTTCGTTGCTTGTTACCAACTTGATGTTAGCATGTCCAGCACCTTTTGCCTTAAAGGTGTAAGTTGTTCCTTTTGCGTCTTTTCCTTGAAGTTCTACAATGCTGTCATTGTCAGAAACAAGACTAAAGGTTGTACGCTTGTTAGCGTTTTCTTGGTTGATGGTGACGGTAAATTCATCACCTATGTTCTCGCTAAGCGCATTTGCAGACAAAGACAATGTCTCGTTGCTAGAGCGTGCGAAGTAGTATACAGTTACACCAAGACTAACCGCAACCACTACTGCGAGCAAACAAATTAAAAATTTGTGTAATCCAGTCATAATCTTCTATATCTCCCCTTGTTTTCGTATTACAATAATGCAAGAATACTACTGTAGGTATTATTATATAATAAAAGAACGCAAAAGTCAATACACAAAACAAAAATCGTTATAAATTTTATAAAAAACAAAAAACGCCTAATTTTGCAAGCGTTTATGTAAAATAACCTAGGCTTAAAAGCATTGCTTTGTCAACCTGGGCCATGGTTGTGTTGTCAAGTTGACCAATCTTTTGTTGCAGTCGCATTTTGTCAATAGTTCGAAGTTGTTCGAGAAGTATAACCGAATTTTTGGTTAGTCCTGTGTATGTAGCACAAGTTATTGGAATATGCGTTGGCAACTTGGCTTTTGTAAGGCTGCTTGTAACAGCCGCAACAATAACTGTTGGGCTGTATTTGTTGCCAATATCATTTTGAACAACCAAAACAGGCCTCAGTCCCCCTTGCTCGCTACCCATCACGGGGGACAAATTGGCATAATATAATTCGCCTCGCTTAATTTCCAACACTATTCTCCTAACAACCAATGTTCATATTTAATTAAGCTGTCTAGGTCACTTTGGGTAATGTCACAAAACTCATTTATGCAATCCTTATATTTTGCATATGCTTTAGACAGTTTATCTTTATCTATTGTATGCATCAAAACCTCAGAGTTGTATACTTTTGCGTTTTGCAGTGCTTTTTTGTATTCTTGTAAATGTTTTGACATAATAACTATCTCCAAAAATTTGCTTTATAAACAAAAAAATAATGTCTATCTTTGACATTATTGTTAGTATTAATATCTTTATTATTCATATAATTTTGTAGTATACATTAATATACTATGCACACTGCTGTTGCATAGTCGTCCATGTGTGATACTGATACATCTATGCTTGATAAATTTGTTTGATTAAATAACTGTTGAATTTTTGGAGTGCATAGTACTATTGGCTTGTGATTTGAATTGTGCGAAGTTTGAATATCCAGCCACCCAAGTTCTTTTGCTATGCCAACACCAAACGCTTTTGCAACTGCTTCTTTTATGGCAATTTTACCCGCCATGCGCTCGTACATTAAATTGTTATCAGTTGCTTGATTTATATACTCTTGCTCTAATGGAGTAAAAATTCTGTTTAATAGTCGCTTGTTTGTGTATATATCATGCATACGCGAAACACGAACAATATCATTGCCAATCTTCATCGTCACCCTCCTGTACTTTTATCTTGTTTATTGTGCTGTTAATTTGCTCCCATTCAAAACCCTTTGATGCCAAGTGCCTTGCCAGTTTTGCATAGTTCTCTCTTGTGTTTTCTTTATTTTTCATATATTTAAGTGCAATACTATGCACTACCTCTTCTTGATTATCCAAAGTCATAAGAGCACTATCTATTATGCTGTCGGCAATTCCCTTTTGTTTTAATTCATTTTTAAGTTTATACTTGCCACAACTATGCATTTTTGCGTTGACAAAACTTTGTGCATAGTACTCGTCATTTATATAATGATATTCTTTTAATTTGTCAACAACATTATTAACAACTTTGGGCAAACAGCCTTTGTTGTGCAAATATTCACGCAATTGATGTTCCGTTTTTAGCATTTTTGACAACAAATCTAGGCAAAGGTCAAAAGCAATTGATTGCATCGACTCGGTTTGTATATCTTCGATATAATCTTTGTCTACCTCTTGTCCGACACTTAATTTGTGTTTGTAAATGCTAAATTCATCAAGTGAGCAAACAAAAGTGCCATCAATAAAAACACTATATAACGCTTTTTTACCTTTTTGCTTGCGTAATTCAGTTAGTTGCATTATTTTCTCCTACTGCTTCAAAAACATCACCCAAAAACTGTCCATCTGTTGTGTTGTCGTCAAAAACTATTACATCAACAATCACATTTTGGTCAAATTTGGTATCTGCAATTTTTATTCCTTGCAAACTATGTGTTTTTTGAAAATCTTGATATGCACTATATGACATAATAAGGCGATATTTTTTGCCTTGTGCATACTTACAAAGATGAGAATGAACAACATCTTTGCAAGTGCCCTGGTATGCACGCAAAAGTCCGCCCGTACCCAGTTTTATTCCGCCAAAATACCTAACTATTGCAACAACAATACAATTTATATTATTATGCAACAAATATTCGAGCATAGGTTTACCGGCTGTGCCAGAGGGCTCTTTATCATCACTAGATTTTTGCACACCATCAATAACATAAGCATAAACAACATGCTTTGCATCTTTATATTTTTGTCTTATTTCTTTTACAAATTGCATGGCTTCTTCGGGTGTGCTTGCGTACTTTGCAAAACCCAAAAAGCGAGATTTTTGAATTTCAATCTCGCTGTTAAAAACTTGCTTTTTGGGTAAAGAATAATACTCTTTCATTATTTTACCAAAACTTTAATTATAGATTTTTTGCCTTTTTTTAATACAAAATCATTACTTTGTGGTGAAAAATCATAGTTTTCAATTGTATTGTCATCAATTTTTACGCCTTTGCCATCAATAAGGCGTTTTGCCTCCCCACGAGTATCTGCCTGACCTGTGGCAATAAGGATTGATAAAATGTCGGTGGCGTCTTTTTTTGCAATTTGCACTGTCGGCATGCTGTCACTTGTGGTGTTTCCGAAGGCTGCACGGGCTTGCTGTTGGGCAAGTTGTGCGCTCTTTTCGCCCCTAACTATTTTTGTTATCTCGTACGCAAGCCTTTCTTTTGCGGCGTTTATTTCTTTGCCCTTTACATCACAAATTTTGTCAATTTCGTCTAGTGGCAAAAATGTAAGGCATTTGAACAATTCCTTAACCTTAACATCTTCGACATCTCGAAAATACTGATAAAAGTCATAGTCAGAGTACATGTCACGGTTCAACCATACTGCCCCGCCAGCAGATTTTCCCATTTTTGTTCCGTCTGCTTTTGTAAGAAGTGGCAAGGTCATGGCAAAGGCAGGTTTGTTTAGTTTTCTTCTAATCAAATCTACACCTGCAACAATATTTCCCCATTGGTCACTGCCACCTAGTTCTAGTTTGCAGTTGTACGCTTGATATAGATGCAAAAAGTCGTAGGCCTGCATTGGCATATAGTTAAATTCCAAAAAACTGAGGCCACTTTCGTTTTCAAAACGAGTTTTGAAGCACTCGTTTGAAAGCATACGATTGACCGATAGATGTGTGCCAATCTCTTTTAACATATCTATCCAAGAAAGCTTTTTTATCCAATCTTCGTTGTTTACAACAATCAGTTTGTTTGGAAGATTTGGGTCAAAAAAACTTTCAATTTGTTCTTTTATCATTTTGACATTTTTTTGTCTTTGCTCTTCGGTCATCATTGGGCGCATATCATTGCGAAAGCTTGGGTCACCAATTGCTCCTGTTGCGCCACCAACAAGTGCAATTGGGGTGTGCCCATACATTTGCATACGACGCAAAAACAAAATAGCCATCAAACTGCCCACATGCAAACTTGGGGCTGTTGGGTCAAAACCAAGATAACAAACGACTTTTTCTTTGCCCAGCATTTCACGCAATTCGTCTGTATAAATGCTTTGCTTAATCAGTCCTCGCTTTTGCAGCATATCAAAAACATTTTCCATTTTGGTTTCTCCTTTTGCTTAATGCAATTATTGTAGCACACAGACACAAAAAAATCAACTTCTATTTTGTCAATTTGCAAAAATGCTAAAGTTTTGTTTTGTAAAATGTTTTTTAGATGCTATAATATAAAAAACAATAGGAGTATGTTATGATAGGAAGCACAATAAAAGAAATAAAAGCAATTCAGATATTAGATTCACGCGGGACCCCAACTGTTGAAGTGTGTGTTGTATTAAACAATGGCACATACGCGCGTGCAAGCGTACCTTCGGGCGCATCAACAGGGGCTGCCGAGGCACTAGAGCTTCGCGACCACAAACAAGAATATTTGGGGCTGTCTGTACAAAAGGCAGTAAAAAATGTAAACACAATCATTGCCCCAGCCTTAATTAACAAAAACGCAACAAATCAAACACAAATTGATAACCTTATGCTTAAACTTGATGGAACAAAAAACAAAACAAAACTTGGCGCAAATGCCATATTGGGTGTTTCGATGGCGGTGTGTCGTGCTGCGGCAAACTATAAAAAAATGCCATTGTATAAGTATTTATCAACAGGCAAAGCTAGCACCTTGCCTATGCCAATGATGAATGTATTAAATGGTGGCAAGCACGCCGACAGCAGCCTTAATATTCAAGAATTTATGATTGCGCCACTTGGGGCCAAATCATGGGAAAAAGCACTAAAAATGTGTGACGAAGTCTTTTTGACACTAAAAAAGACACTAAAAGCCGACGGCCTTAGCACTGCGGTTGGTGACGAAGGCGGATTTGCGCCAAACCTCAATTCGGACGAAGATGCCCTAAAATATCTTATAAAAGCAATCACAAACGCTGGATATGCGCCTTACAAAGATTTTGGCATTGCTCTTGATATTGCAGCAAGCGAGATGTATAATGCGGCAGAAAAAGAGGGACAAACTGGCAAATATTATTTTTGGAAGAGCAAAAAGTTTTATTCTGCCCCACAACTGCTTAAGTATTATGAAAAATTGATAGAAAAATACCCTATTGTTTCTATTGAAGATGGCTTTGCCGAAGAAGACTGGAATGCCTGGACATTAATGACAGCAAAACTTGGCAATAAAATTCAAATTGTTGGTGATGACTTGTTTGTCACCAACCCACAACGCCTATCAATTGGCATAAACAAAAAAAGTGCAAATGCAATACTAATAAAACTTAATCAAATTGGGACAGTAACCGAAACATTAAAATGTATTGCGTTAGCGCAAAAAAACAACTTTAACACGGTTATTTCGCATCGCAGTGGCGAAACCGAAGACACTTTTATTGCCGACTTGGCTGTTGCCACAAATGCCGGGCAAATTAAATCGGGTGCACCTTCTCGCGGTGAACGCGTGGCAAAATATAACCAACTTTTGCGCATTGAAAACGAACTAAACGCAGATGCCGCTTTTGCAGGGGCAAAAGTTTTTAAGAAATAGGCAAAAATTCTTCGCGGGTCGAGCCCAAAGATGCGGGGCTCAGAATGACAAAATAAAAGAACTATTCATGACGAATAGTTCTTTTTGTATTATTTTTTAACTTATTGTTTTGTGATATTTTTTGTGGCTTACTGCCTTAACAATACCAAAAACAATGAATAGTTGCTTATTTTTGCGCAAAACAATTATTTGCGGTGTCTAAACAAGCCTTTCTTTTGTTGCAATACTGGTGCATCATCATCACAAGATTGCTCGGCTGTGTCCATTTGGGCCTCCAACTGGGCAACTTGCTCTCTTGCATCGTCAAAGGTTTTTTGAAGTTTGTGCATGCGGTGTCGCCATGCAAAATACATAAGTCCCATCGAAATAACAGCACCAATGCCCGAAATACCTGTTATTTGTGGCAAATCTAGGCTTCCTACTGTTTGTTCGATTGGGGTTGTGTCACCATGATTAATCCATGCATCTACCACATCACGCACGCTTGTGCGAATTGCAACCTCTTTGACATCATCTGGGATAGGGTTTGTTTGGTCTCTTATGTATGCACCCGAATCAATAATGCTGTTAGCAAGTCCTTCTTTGCTGTCTTGTGGAACTTGTGACAAAACATCTGTGCTAGGGTTTGTGACATCAACGCTGCCGTCAGGAAGATTATATTTGTCTTCGATGGCGTTTTGAAGCATGTCTTGGCGATTGTCAGTAATTGTTTGTCTTGCGTCCAAAAGTTGGTCGGCAGGGCCAAAGGAATAAATCATGTCATTAACATCAACCTGCACATCATCTCTTAAAGCCTCAATGCTGGTGTAATTGCCATATGTAGATACCCATTCACCTGCATTATATGCAGGGGCACCTGTTAATTCATGATTAGTGCACGCATAACCCTCTTTATAAATAGAATCTGTAAGTGATTGTGCATTAAAACCTTTTGAAAAGGCTGATGATCGATATTGATTCATAACATCTAGCACTGCATCACATTTTTCTTGCAGGGTCATGTTTGGAATATCATAAGTTTGGTCAATCATTGTTGAATTATTGTAACTTTCTAATATGTTATCAATGTTGCTTTCGTTTATATTATCTCCTGACCAACTTTTAATCATAATGCGGTCGTCCATAAGTTGTTGAGTGCGTTTTGGGTCATTAAAATGATAAATCAACTTTGCATAATCAGCATTGCTTGCATCATAAGGCATTGACCATTTAGATTGAAAAGCGGTTTTTAGATATTCGGTTGTCGAATCTCGAAGAGATTGCGACACATCTTGGCCCGAAACATATTCGGCAAGTTCGGTTTTGTTTGTAAGTCCGCCAAAAGATAGCCCATTTTGTGACATAGATGCCACATCATATAAGTCATTTGTTGCGTTTTGGGCAAGTGTTGGGTCGGTTTGCCTA
>JAFTCZ010000083.1 GCA_017454425.1 Clostridia bacterium
CTAAAAAAGTTGTTTATTGGGTTTCGAGATTTGCCTTCAAACTTGGTGGCGGCCATCACAATTGCCGAAATAAGCATAAACAAACCACCAAGTGTTAATATACTTCCCAAAATGCACAGCACAATTTTGCCAACCATTGCCCACACGGCATCAATAGATGTGGCATTGGTATCAATCTTTATGCCATTAATTAACATAACAATTCCACCAGCAATAACAAGCGCAAATACAAACATCAAAATATAACTTGCGCGCCTATTTCTGCGTGAACGGTTGTAATTTTTTTCTTCTTCTTTTGCCATAATTTCCTCCATTATATGATAAAATTATAGCACAAATTTTTGTATAACAAAATAGTTTTTATAAATAAAAAAAGAAATTTATTAAAATAAACTTCTTTCGTTAAATTGTTTGACTATCCGTAAAGATGCTGGCATTTTGCAGGTTTAACATAATATCTAGGTTTGCGCCTGCACTTGGCATGACAAAATCGTTGCCAATATAGTTGTGGTCAACGGTGATGTAATCTCCGTTTAGCTCGAGTGTCATATTTACTACCACACTTGTTGGCGCATAAACCATAATGCGGTAATGGCTGTCGGCAACCAGGCCTATTGTTGGCCCTGTTGTAAAAGTGCCATTAAAGGTCTGTGAATAAACCACCTTGCCCGTGCCGTCTTTGATGTTTATAAACCATTCATAATCCATTGGCATATAGCACAACTCTTCGTCCATCGAAAGGGTAAGGTTTGCCGCCACGCCTTGTGCAACGCTGTCACGCTGCTGCATACCAAGAGGTATGCATATTCCGCTTGCAAAAACCAAAACACAAACGCACAAAGCAAACACCCAATTTGCCTTTGTCAATTGCACACCTCCAACCTATTGTATTAAATATATTATACACAATATAAAAATAAATAGCAAACAAATAAAACTTGTTTGCCATAAAATATTAAACCAAAATTAAAAGTGCATAGCACTCAATACTATGCGCTTTTTAATAGTATGCACCACAAAAACATATACTATGCAGTCATTTTTGTGGTATTATGCACACAAAATGTGCAAATTAATATTTTTGCTCTTCAAGATAATTAACCGCTTGTTTTTCTATCTCTTCTTTTTCCAAAACTTGTTTTTCAACTTCGTCCCATGGCACAAAATCAAACAACTTATCCAAAATGTCTGTGGCATATTCTACAAGATTTTGTGCGTTTATTATTTTGTAAAACTCTTGCATTTCCAAAATTTGGTCATAAACAAGTGCTATGTTTTCTTTTGTAATTTGCTCAATTTTTAGATTGAAAAAACAATTGTCACGCACAAATTGCAATTGTTCACGCGAGAGTGGAATTTTCATTGGATTTACAAAACTAATAAGAAGTTTTGGACTGTAATATTCTTTTATCATAATTCACCTTACTTTTAGTTTACATCAAAACAAAAATTTTGTAAATAAAAACAACATAATATAAAAATGTGTTCGGGCTCTTGCTTTTTTCACACAATTGGATTAAAATATTGTATATGCGCCATTGGCTTAATTGGATAGAGCATCGGTCTTCGGAACCGAGGGTTACGGGTTCGAATCCTGTATGGCGCACCATTTAACAAACACTTACCCACAATAAAGTTTGCACGCCCAAATTATTTTGGGTGTGTATTCTTTTATCAAAAAACACCACTTTGGGCAATATTATGCCCCAGCCAACATATCCAAACATAACTTACCTCCTACACAAGCACCCCGCACACCGTTTGGCCCTTGTGTGAATATATTATAGAACATATGTTCTACAAAAGCAAGCGTTTTGTTCTAATTTTTTCAAAAAATTTTAAGGTATGTTGACTTTTTTGTGTTTTTTGCATATAATATAATGAATCCGCTGGGGCTGACTGTTCAAATCATTGGGATTTGAGGTAGCAGTAACCAAATTGCAATTAAGGCTTTTGGTTGCGGGTTCTTTAGAGATTTGGAAATCGGCTGGGCATTAGGACCCTCTCCATCCAAGCACCTTTATTGGTGTATGTCTCTAATTTTTTTATTTTTAGCACAAACAAACAACAATTTTGAAATAAACACTTGCAAATCATTAAAAATTGTGTTAACATTATTTTTATACCAAACATGCCGAAGTGGCGGAATGGCAGACGCACAAGACTCAAAATCTTGCGAGGGCAACCTCATGTGGGTTCGACCCCCACCTTCGGCACCAA
>JAFTCZ010000084.1 GCA_017454425.1 Clostridia bacterium
ATTTCGCTTTTTTGTTTTTTTAATTGTGTTTTTGTGGACGATAAAACAAGAAAACCAAAAGTGCCACACCAGAGAAAATGACAGCATATGGAAACAAGAATTGATATCCCAAAACACCAAATAAGAAACCAATAAATATTGGGGTTATACTTTGTGCCAACATACTGGCAGCATAATACCAACCTGTTAATCTGCCTATGTTCTTCTTGCTTGCCATTTCAACAACCATTGGATATGAGTTAACATTTATCCACGCCCAACCAACACCTGCAAGACCAATAAGAATGTAATAAAGCCAAGCAAGTTTTGTGCCAAGTGTAAATGCCATAATAGAAGCAATACCCAAGGTAAACACCATTATCCCAAGCCCAATCATAATTGTGTTGCGTCTACCAACTTTATCTGCAAGCCAAGCCCCTGGGAAAAACCCAAGCAAACTGCAAATTGTCATAACAATAACAGCACTGCCCCACCAACTTGAAGATTGCTCGAGAACCTTTAAGCCATAAGTACTACCAAATGTTTCGATTGCATTAAAGGCAAAGAACCACAAGAAAATTGCAAGCAACAAAACAACAAGATTTCGTTTTTCGACTTTGCCAAGTGGCTTGTCTTCGGCAATTTGCTCGCTTGTTTCGGCCAACTTTTCACCAAGTTCCATTTGGTCTTTCATTTCGACTGCAAGTTTGTTTTCTTTAATTTTTGTAAGCAAAACGATAAGTGCAAGCACCATCAAAACGGCAGTAAGCGCAAAAGGAACCCAAATTGTTGAAGGGTTGTATTCAAGCACTCCTGCGTTATCTTTTGCAGTAAATATCATTGCAAGCACACCAGCAAAAATTGCACCAACATAACCAATAACATTGATTATTGCGTTTGCTTTGCTGCGCAAAGGTTTTGGTGTGATATCGGGCATTAAAGATACGGCTGGATTGCGATAAATGTTCATAAACAACAAGATAAGGCCCATCAAAACAATCATCCACACAACCTGACCTTGTATAAACGCAACCGGAATAAGTGGGAACAAAATTACCGATGCCACAACGCCAACAATAATAAATGGCATGCGCTTGCCAAGCGGTGTTTTGGTCCTATCAGACCACATTCCAAATAGTGGAATCATAAACAACGCAAATACATTGTCCATTGCCATAATAATACCAACAAGATATGAACATTTTTCGGCACTGTCATAAAGGTGAAGTTGGTTTACAAAAAAATCACTTAAAAATAATGGACAATAAGTGTTGTAAACCTGCCACAACATCATGATTGTAAAAAATGCCATACCAATGTATATAGTGCGTTTGTGATTAAGTTTTAACTTTGGTGTATTTTGCACTTCTTGGGCTGGTATATTTTCGGCTGGTGGCATATTTTTATTATTTTTTGCCATAAAAAACCTCCTTTTGTTAATAGTAACAAATAATACTCTTTTATGTCAAATATTTTGAATAAAATACAAAAAAGAGGTTGCCCTCTTTTTGTAAAATTATTCTAATGTATAGCCATATGTGTATGTGCCAATAATATAATCGACAGCACCTATTGTCACATTGTATGTTACTTTTACGGTATATGCACCTATAGTGGTTGGAACATTAGTAACAAATGTTTGGCCATCACTAGAATACATAACACTATAATTAATGATTGTTGTGTCAAAACCATCAATCACAAATGTGTTATCCGCACTAAGTGCTTTTGTTTGAGAAGTTACATCAGAAATTTGTGAATAAGCAGTGTTATCCATAAACAGCATTACGATATTGTCATCAAGTTTTGCAAATACTGGCCTTAAGTTGTCGATAATTATTTTGTTTAGGTCGGCTGCAACAAGCCCGCTTACGCTGTTTAGCAAGTTGACTGCTGTTATTATGTCATCATCTATTGCAACAATATTGTTGTAGTCAATGTCATCACCATTTCCACAAATTCGGTTTGCATAATACTCTTGGGCAGTTAAATCTGGCTGGTCAAACTCGTCAAGAACAATATACTTCTTGTAAGCACAATCACGAACAGTTATTGTGTCTGAACTTACTTCTTGACCAAGAATATATCCAATAGAGATGTATTCCCAAGCAGAGGCCGAATCACCTTCTCCACCAACAAAGTGTACATGTAGCCCTTGACCAGAATCATATGTTTGCAAGCAGTTTGCAATTAATGATGTTCCGTTGTTACCTTCATAAATTCGACCAACAATACCACCAATGGTTGCACTGTTGTAAGAAACGGTCATTACTATGTGACGAGCATTTATGTTTCCACGGTTTACACAATAAACAATGTCCGAATCTTCATTAAACGCAACAATACCACCAGCTGTTGCCGCGTTGTTTTCTTTGCTTGCATAAATGTTTAGGGTGCCATAGTTAACACAACCACCAATAAAGCCTTTGTTTGCGTTGGCATATGCAATACCACCAACACAATACCCCATAAGGTTGCCTTTAAGGTTTGCATCATTTGCAAGTCCGTTGCAACAATTTATTATGTCTGCACCGTTGTTTTCACCAGCAATTCCACCAAGTTGTACTGTTTGACCAAGAGCAATTGGTGTGCTGCGGTAAAGGTTAATTCCGTTGGTACAATTAATAATTTTTGCACGAACTATGCTTTCGTCTTGAAGCACTGTGTGGCCATTAAATCCAACAAGCATACCCATAATTATGTAATCGGTTGAATCGAAGTAGTCTTCGCCAACAATGTTTTCTTGCGAAGCCATTACTTGACAATTTGAAACCAAACCATAGTTGTAGTTTGCAATTAAGCCAAAGTATTGTGTACTAATTGGAGCAATATATTCTTGTGAATAATTGTAAGTGTAACCAAGAGTGTTGACATCTATGCTTGAGTAAGTTAATGTCAAATCTTTGACGGCGGCATTCATCTTTATTGTGTCAAACAAGCCTGGGTGCATACTATTAAGCATTTGAATATTGCTGATTGTGTGACCATCACCATCAAAAATTCCATACAACTCAAACAGTGTGCCAAGTGCAACACTTGCATGAAGGTTGTCACCCCTAATGCCTTGCATTGCCTCGAGTGTGATGTCATCAGTCATAATAAAGTTTGCACCTTTTGATACATCATACTCATAAATTGTATCACTGCTTCCTATTAATGTCATGCTGCCGGTGCTTGTTAAGATATTGCTTGCCAAAACATATTGTGTATCTGCAAGTTGTTGTGCATTTGCAATTTCGAAATATGGCAAATTGTCAATAACTGTTAATTCATCAAATACGCCAAGATTAATTGCTTTTGAATTGCTGAATTGACAATATACTGGCGCACTGCGGAAAATGTCACCGCTCGAGCTGTAAGTACTGAGTTTTAATACATACTCACCATTTGGCAAGAACTGTGCAATACTATTAATGTACAAGTCATTTAATGTAGATGAAATTGTAAGCATTGTAAACGAAGCACCATTATCAAGTGTGTTTGTATTTATATTATAATGGTTGGTATCTACATATTCAATCATAAGCATGTCAGGACGCATAATTGATGAAGTATCGGTTAGCTGGTCATAAATGCGGGCATATGATGTATCGATATTCCATACAAAGTTGACGCCATTATTAATTGTAAATGAAGAGACTGCAGTATATTTTGGTGCCTGAATACTTGCGGCATTGCTTGTTAGGTAAGTAACTGCACCACTATCAATTTCGTATTGATATTCGGTACTACCTCGTACGCTAATATCAAATTTGAAGATAGGAGAAATGTTGTCACTAGGCATAGTTGTGTTAACATCATAGTTGTAAGTAACTGCTGCATTTAATGGTTTTGCACCAATAGATACGGCAGAAGATGAAATTATGCTTTGTGTTTTTCCGTTTAATCTTGATGTACTAATTATTGTTTCTAGTCCAAGATTTGCAAGGCTATTATCATAACCACAATTCCAAACAATATCGCCAATTTGGTTAATAACAATTTGTTGACCATAGTCTTCAAAGTTGGCAATATCTGGCAATTTGCGAAGATTGTACAACTGTTGTGAAAGTGTTGAGTTTACTAGTGGAATTCCGCTTGTTCTTGTTGAATCATCGTTTCCGAGAACTTTTACACCAAGAGCATAAATCTGACATTTTGCAGGTGCCGAATAAGCGGCAAGGTCATTTGTTGTTGTTGTTTGACGAGTTAACCAAACAATATCGTCACCATTGTTTTGTGTAAGACCAACAGTGTACAACGCATTCCATGTGCTTATGTCTACATTTGATACGCTCCACTGGAATGAACCATTAACAACTTGTGGCAAAATATCATCACTGTTGATATATCTAAATGTAAATTGTCTACCATAACGGCTGGTCAAATAAATACCATTTGCCGGAACAGTGCTATCACGACCAACCCAATTTGTTCCTATTGCACGAATGCTGCTGTAATATTGGTCAGTATCTTTGTTTGAGTCGCTAAAGACTATTGACAATTCATCTTGTGCTGCATCTTGTGGTTTTGTAAGTACTGCAACAGACTCGTTTTCTAGATTGTTTATTTTAATTTGATATCCTGTTACAACTTCTTTTTGGTTGTTAATCCAAGTTAATTCTCCGTCGTATACATACATGGTGTCGTTTGTTGACAATTGACGCATAATTTGTTTTGCGGTAGTATCTTCAATATATTTGCTGTTAGCGTACACACCAGCATAGCTAAGTGCCCCAACCTTGCACAAATAATCAGAATAATCGCTGGCAAGTGCATCAGTGTATGCACCACCAATTGCCCTAAAGGTAAGATAGAAATCTTCTGGCAAATTAAGTTCGCTGTCAGGAATGTACCTATAATATGTTTGTCCTGTGCTTGTAGGAATTGTTTTTTCAAGCGTACGAACAATTGTTTCGTTTGCGTTTTCAATTTTTACACCTTCAAATCTTAAGATGTACGAAGCAACACCCTCAATGGCCTTCCAACAAATTGCGCCATCTTCTATGTACCAACCATCACTATCTGCGGCTGTTGATTGTGTATTGATTGTAATATCCAAAACATTTGTAATTGCGTATGAATATGTTGTTGTTCTTGAACTAATTGTGCGAGAGCCATTTCCTATTGTTTGTGCTGTTAAGATGTAATAAATTCCATCATTTGCGGCATCAAACAAGTTTGACAAATCATATTTGCGTGTGTTGTATGAAGGTATAACAACAGTTTTTGTTAATGCTTCTAGTTGATTGGCATCACTAACTTCAACAAGTTCTTTGTGCGTTGTGACCGAAGTGTCAAGAGTGTATGGCTTGAAAGTGAATACAATTTTATCAAAGTTTGTGCGAATGTTTGACCATGACATAACACCTTTGTCAAATTGAAGTGTCGGAGCATCAAGCAAAGCAATGTTTTTTATTGTTGCTGGGTTGCTGTCAAAGACATAATATGTCATAGGGTTTGCAGTGTTTTCGGTAATAGTGCGGGTGCTTAATGTAGAGCACAAGGTTAAATTAAACATATCACCTTGTCTTACAAAATTGTTTTGTGTTAAAACATCAATGTTTTGAATAATTCCACCGTCATCAACCACGGCAGTATATTCTTGTTTTTGCAATGGAATTGAGTATTTGTTGTTTGTTTGTTTTGCAAAATAATTGTAAATTCCGCTTGAAGGGTCGATTGTGCCTTGTGTTATTTCGTCTGTGTTGCCCTTGTTTACGACATAAGTATATTGGTCAAGCGTGCTGACATTTATGTTGTAAATAACATCTAGTGTCTCGCTTAAACTATTGTTATTTATGCTTGATAATGTTGCGGCAGTCCAATTTACTTTGTCATTTGTAATTGCCATATCATTTACTTGAGGCATTTTGTAAATGTATACGCCATATGCCGAACCGCTTAAATAACCTTTTATGCCTGATGTTGTTTCGTCATTTTCGATACCACTTGCAAGTGGTGTAAGTGACAAGATATAAACCCCCGAACCAAACAAAGAGTTGGTTGGCATAACATAAGTAAATTGCTTGCCACCCAAACCATCATCAAGTGCGGTTATTATTCCGCTGTTTAGAATATTGATTGGGTTGTCAAATTGCGCTATTGTATAACCAAATTCGGTCACAGGAACATCAATATTATTACCGCCAATTGTTAGTGAATATTCATAAGACCATGTTATGCTGTTTTTTGTCACTTGTGCGGCATTTATTGAAATGTTTGCGCTGTCAAGTTTGACCAGTGTAAAGCTTTCACTCCAGGCACTTGACAAAATGTTTGGAGTGCTTGAAATTGCTTGAATTTTTATATTAATTTCACCTGTGATGTTGTCTATTTCATAATAAGTTGTGTTTATGTCACGAACAACATTTCCGTTAATGTCTAGGTTGTATGTAAGGTCAGAAAGCACACTAGGTGCAGCCCAGTTAAGTGCACCATTTTGAATTGTTACGACAGGTGGTGTAAGTTTTGTGAATTCAAAAGGATTTGCGCTTTCGTAAGATTTGAGATATGTGCTGTTTGTGTTGCTTGGGCGTGCAATCATACTGATTGAATAAACGCCTTCGTCCAATTCATATCCAAGCAAAGCTGTTGATAATGTAACAACATGATAAGTACCCGTTAGATCATCATCTAACAAAACATCTTCAAAACTTACATTTGCAACATGTTCATCATTATTTGTATCTGTGTGACTAATTGCCAGGTCATATGTTAAGCCCGAGATGTTGCTTTTTTGCCATCTAAGAACCCAATTGCCATTGTCATCAACAACATCAGTAACAGATACTGCGCCAAGTTGATAGAAGTCGGCATATTCTACCCCACCACTTAACACGCATACAGTAGGATTGTCGGCGTTGCTAAATACAATTTGAATACCTACTTTTATTGTTTTGTCTGCAGGCATGTTTGCAAGAGTTAGGCTTGCTGTTTGACTAAGAACACCCTCTGAAACAGCATTGACATAAACAGAGCTAGAGTTTTGGTCATTCGTAACCAAATATCTAACATTATTTAACATTCTTGGGTTAAGAACATTTTGTCCAGAAACAACATTTTTGATTAAAGCAAACAAATTGTCTGGCATCTTCCAATTTATTACACCATCAATTGCTTGTATATCAGTAACCTTTTCACTTACATAAACTACTGTTTCGGTTGTGTTGCTTTTTACATACAAAACATTGTCATTAAGACTGCTTGGCTTTAGGGCAACAAGACTGAATACATAATTTGTATTTTTACTTAATCCACTTACTATGGTAGAGATTTGGCTAGAAGCATTTTCGCTTGAAAGATAAACATTGTTTACAAGTTCGTTTGTATTATCATCAACAACCTTTAATTCGTATAATGAAAATCTTGTATCTGATAATGATAATGTGCCGTTGTTTACAACAAATTTATTTGGCAATTGCATTTTTGTTATGGTGCAACTGCTTGATGGAGTGCTGTTAATGTAAATGTTGTCTATTGCCTGTGTGGTACTTCCGCAAGCGGTTATTGTGCAGTCAGTATAATTGCCGCTATCCATAACATCAGCACTAAAGTCGTAGGTTGATTGTGCGTTATTAAATGTTGCAACAATTTGGTCGGCACCTTTCATGTAAGAAAGTTTGTATCCGTTTGTGGCATCAACATAATCTACTTTGTTCCAACTGATTAATCCGTTTGTCGTAGAAAGTGTTGGGGTTGCCAACTTAATAATATCAAAAGGTGCACTTGGTACACTTTGGGTATAGTTTTGGTTTACGGTTGACATTGCGGTGACAACTATTTGATATTCACCTGCCTCAAGATAATCGGCATTTGCATTTATGACAATTTGATTTACCGAAACTTCATCAGAGTGCACAACTTGATTGTTTTTGCAGACATCAACTTTATAAACTCCTGCGTTTGCAACGCTATCCCATGTAAGATTTAAGTCCATAGATGCATCACGGGCAGTTTTTAATCTTACATTAGAAACTTGTGATAATTGCGCACGCGCAGTCTCGGTACTTTTTGCACTATCAAGAACAGTAGGTGTATCATCGCCAAGAGCATACAAATAAATATTAAAGATGTAATATTCGTTGTTCAAAAATTCTTCGTTGTTGCTATCTTTTAGGCCCTGCAACGAAAAACTGCAGTTTTGGTCTTTTGCAACAAAGTAAGTTGCATAATAATATGGGTCGGTATCAATATTTGTGTATTTATATTCAATAAGCACCTTGTAGGCATTCGCGTATGCAACGCTGTTCCATGTAACCATTTGTTTGTTTGCGCCAGACAAAGCAAGATTTGCAGGAGCAGAAAGCATTATTATTTTTGAAGTGCGAACATAACTAGAATTATATTCATAATGCTCGTTGTCGCCCAAGGCACGAACATCTACATAATAGTCACCGCTTAATAGTGTGTTATCTAACGGCATTACAAAAGTTTTGTTTTGAATAACCGCGTCTGCCAACAAGTTGTCAATAGCAGTTTTTGTTGCGCCAGAAACAGGCTCGCGGTTGACATTAAGAAATCTTATTTCATAATCATCAATATCTTCTCCGCCATCACTTGGCAAATCAAATGAAAGGGTGTAAGTCCGGTTTTGGTATGTTTGAGATGAGGCATTCATACTGTCGCCAGTGCTTAACTCGGCATATTCATCACTAGCAGAAATTTTAAGATTTGTTGGTGCAGACAAAATATGAACATTAAGTGTGGAGGTTGAAGCACTGTCATCATACAAATATTGATTGCCCAGTGCCTTAACTGTTATGGCATAGGCCTTGCCTGGCTGTAAGTCGGCATAACTGTTGGTATCAACAATCTCTTTTGTTGTACCCTCGGCAGTAACCAAAGTAATTTCGTATTTTGGCACAAAAGCAGAAGTGTCAATCAATAACCCACCATCAGTGTTTTCGACAACTTTGTTCCAACTAATTTGGCGGGTATTATCAAGATATTGCAGGTTTGCAGGGGTTGCCAATGTTTGCTTACGAGGAAAAACCTGAATGGTGCAAGTATTTGTCATGGCTTTTGGGTTGTCGTCACTAACAACACTTATGACAGCAACTCCGGGTGACACAGGCGTAACAACACCTTGGTCATTAACTGTTGCAACACGAGTATTGCTGCTTTCAAATGTTACTTTTTGATTGAGTGCCACATTATCTTCGATGTTCCATTCTAGTTGATATGGTTGAGAATCTATGGTAAGGGCCACTCGTTCTTCGGTAAACTCGACAACTTTAACACGATAAATTTGTTCTACTGTGTTGCAGGCAAACAACATGGGCATAATGCAAAGCATTAAAAAGCCTAGTAGAACTACACCAAATTTTTTCATCTTACACCTCTATTTTTATCTTTTGCAGATTATACAAAATTAAACAAAATATTGCTTTTCTGCCAACCAAGATTGCATTTTTGTGATTGATGGTGCCAAGTTTGTGACACTATATCAAATCATAATGCTACATAGTATGTAAAATTATACTAAATAGCAACATTCTTTGTCAAACAATTGCATTAAACTTTATTTATTTTATAAATAAAAAAAGAGTGTTTTCACTCTTTTAATTTGTACTGTGTTTAACCAACAATCTTGTATGCGTTAGGGCTTGAAAAAGCAAATAAATATTAGTTGATAGATAAAAACAAAAAAGGCTGTTTGCCTTTTATATTGCAGATGCCAACAGGTTTAAGTTGAATGTATAATTTCCGCCTGTTTGAGCATCAGTTGCGGTTAACACAACCTCGTCGGTTGTCAAAATTGCGTTGCGAAGATATTGTGTTTGAACAATAAATAGTCGTGTTGCAACATCATAAGTAGCCACAAGAGTCGAAACATTTGTGTCTTGTGCTGGGTCATAAACATCAGCATAAAAATCCAAATCAGCACTAAACGGAGCCTGACTAGACAAATCTATCTCGCATTGCGTAGCAGTTGCATCTATCGCATTTAAGTCAATATCAAAATTTAATACCGCATTATCTACAACAGCAGGAAAACTTACTTCGGTTATGCCAACATTGCTAAAACTTATGTCAATATTTAGGTCAATTGCTGTGTTTGCAATATTTTGATTGTTTGCACCAACCACACCAATGTTGCCAGACAAACTGATTTCCATTTTCTTAAAGGCATATTGTTTGTCCATGGTGACTGTCCAAGTAGCAACCATATCTTTTGCAATTGGGGTGTTCAAGTCTTCATAAAGTGAAGCCAATCCGTTGGCTATACCACCAAACATACCAAACAAAGCGTTAACAAAATCATTACTTGAGGTATATGTTTCGTCCATGATATTTGACAAAGTTAAGTTCGCTTCCCCTAGTTTTGACATCACAGCATCACACAACTCTACATTTGTTTTGTCAGTACCAAAAAATACTGAAAGCGGGGTTTGCTCGAGAGAAGATGAATAACTTATTCCGTGTGTCACCATGTATAAGTCAACGATGTAGTCAACAATTGTGGCAAAGTCACCATCTAACGCATTGTTAAGATATGTTGTTAGGCTCTCAACTGTTGTAAGTTCGGTGTATGTGTCAAAAAAGCCTTGTACAAGTGCCCTTGTTGTGATATTTTTGCCAAACGCATCTTTGATAAATTCGTCCAAAACCACCAATAGTTGTTCATCTGAATTTTCAAAAACATTATCAAGCATCTGGGTAACAAAATCTTTGAGGTTTGCCCTTATTGTCAAGACAACCTGACTGTCAGAGGTTTGTAAAGTAATGGCATCTTGGTTTAGTTTTTCGGCAAAGTTTGAAAAGTCAATAAGACCATAATGAACAACATAATACATCAGTGGCCCAACAAAACTATCTTGGTCTACCTTAAATGGCAAATACATATCAGTTGTATTACCATATTTGTACAAAGCATTGCCCAAGAACGCAGCTTGGTTAATGTTTTCGTCGCCATCATTTTGAATACAATAATAAAGGCCATTTTCACCAACATGCATTTGCACATTGCTGGTGCCAGCTTTGTTTGTTACTGTCGAACCAAGTCCGCTGTTGTCAACATGCAAATATTCGTAAGTACACAACATATCGGCACGATAGTTATAAAAATCGGCATACCCTTGTTTTATTGTTTGAAAAATGTTTGATACGCTTTCTTCTTTTGTTGGATCTTTGCTTACCGTGTTGTCGTCACACCCAACAAAAGCCATTGGAACAGCACAAAACAACGCCAGCACAAAAACCAAAAATTTACTCTTAAATATACTCATACAATCCCCCCGACCTATTTTGCTCTTGTTTTATCTTTGTATTCGCTAAACAATAGTATATCAATTAACAACTATGGTGTCAAACAAATAACAAAAATTTACAAATTTTGCGGGTATGTTGCCAAATTAGTGCAGCAAAGTGCATCAAAAACATATATTTGGTACTATGCATCATACTATGCACCCTTGTTTTTGCTGTACTATGCAGAGTGGTATGCACTTCATCAAATATATGCTATGCAGTTTTGTTTATCAAGAAAAAACAACTATACAAAAAGGTTTGACTAAAACGCCTTTTTTTGATAAAATGAATATTATGTTTTTTAGGAGTAATTATGAAAGTTGCTATTGTTACGGATACTAATAGTGGTATCTCTCCCGCTTTTGCAAAAGAGCTGGGAATAAGCATTGTGCCTATGCCTTTTTTGATTAATGATGAAGAGTTTTTTGAAGATGTCAATCTAAACCAAGAGCAATTTTATCAAAAACTTTTATCAGGCGCAAATGTTTCTACCAGTCAACCAAATATCTATGATGTTATGGAAATTTGGGAAAACTTATTAAAAGAAAATGACGAAATTGTTTACATTCCCATGAGCAGTGGCCTTTCAAACAGTTGTGAGACAGCAATCAATTTTGCAAAACAGTTTGATGGTCGTGTTCAGGTTGTAGATAACAAGCGCATATCTGTTACGCAAAAACAATCGGTCATTGATGCGGTAAACATGGCAAAAGATGGTATGAATGCATTGCAGATTAAAGAAGCGTTAATGCAATCTAGTATGAACGCAAGCATTTATATTATGGTGTCTACTCTTACCTATCTAAAAAAGGGTGGCCGCATAACACCTGCGGCGGCTGCAATTGGCACTTTGTTAAAAATAAAACCCGTGCTTACAATTCAGGGCGCAAAATTAGATAAATGTGGTCAAGTTATGACATTATCGCAAGCAAAAAGAAAAATGCTAGAGCAAATGACAAAAGATATTGACACACGCTTTGCTGACCTAATAAAACAAGGTAAATTTAAGCTTTTTATGGCATATACATATGACAAAGACAAATGCCTTGAATTTAAGAAAGAAGCAGAAGAAGTATTTAGTAAATACAACTTAAAAATTGAATTTGTAGACCCACTCAGCCTCTCGGTATCTTGTCACATAGGTCCGGGTGCCATTGCTATTGCTGGGTGTGAGTTTTATAAATAAAGTTAGAATTTAACAGCATATAAACATTTTGGAGGTTAATTATGATTATAAGAAGTAAAGCACCATTGCGAATTGGCCTTGCAGGTGGCGGAACAGACCTTGAAACATACAGCAACGAATATGGCGGCGCAGTATTAAATGCAACAATAAACATGTATGCATATTGCACCATAATACCTACAAATGACAACAAAATTAAGATTTATTCTTATGATAACGGAAATAATATAGAAATTGATTCTACCCCCGAAATTAATCTTGAGGGCAACACACTTATTTTACACCGTGGTGTTTACAATCGTATTGTAAAAGACTTTAATGGTGGCAAACCACTCTCGTTTATCATGAGCACAAGTAATGATGCCCCTGTGGGCTCGGGCCTTGGTACATCATCTACAATGGTTGTTGCCATTCTCGAGGCGTTTAACAAATGGCTTGGCCTTGGGCTTGATGACTATCAAAAAGCACAACTTGCCTATGACATCGAACGCAAAGACCTAAAACTTGCGGGCGGTAAACAAGACCAATATGCCGCCGTGTTTGGTGGATTTAATTTTATGGAGTTTAAGACAGACAAAACAGTAATAGTTAATGCTTTGCGCCTTAGTCAACAACGAATAAACGAACTTGAGTGCTCTCTTCTTTTGTATTATGGTGGGCAATCACATGACTCGGCAAAAATGCAACTAGAACTAACACGCAACATCATAAAAGAACAAAACAAAAACAACGAACAAAAATCTTCTAGTGCAATTGACGCTATGCACAATATTAAACAAAACGCCTATAAAATGAAAGATTATGTGCTTACGGGTGACACAGATTCTTTTGCACAAGCCTTGCGTACTGGTTGGGAAAACAAAAAGAAAACCTCTAGCATTGTTTCGAACAAGGCTTTAGAAGAAATTATCTCTTTTGCCCTGTCTCATGGTGCCGAAGCCGTCAAAGTTTCGGGTGCCGGTGGTGGTGGATTTTTGATGCTTTATTGCAACCCAATTAATCGCCAACAATTAATAAATGATATGGACACATTGGGTGGAAAAATATATTCGGTTGCATTTAGCAAGCGCGGTGCCGAAAGTTGGGTTGTAAACAGAGAATAAAAGCCTTGGGCTTTTTTATTTTTGTGCATATTGACAAAATAACTTAAAAGTATTATAATTTTTTTATACAAAACAAAGGACAATTTTTATGATTACAATAGCCGGAAAACCTTGCAGTGGCAAATCTGCAACAAGCAAATATCTTGAAAAGGAACACAATTTTGAGCGCATTAGTATGGGAGATATGTTTAGGTCAATCGCCACCGAATATGGCATTAATGTAAACGCACTTAACCAAATGTGCAACAACAAAGCAAACAACCAAGAAAACACACCACAAATTGATATTGATGCAATGCTTGACAAAAAAGTTATTGACCTTGGCTCGAAACGCATACGCGAATATATTATACTAGAATCTCGCACAGGGTTTAAGTTGATTCCAAATTCTTACAAAGTTTATACAACACTTACCCCCGAGGTGCAAGCGCAGCGCTTGTTGGGGTCTGGTCGCACAACCGAAGACACAAACCTAACACCACAGCAAGCCATTATTAACCTTAATGCCCGTGAAAATATGGAGCGCGAAAGGTTTATCAAACTTTATAATGCAGACATTCAGGATTTAACACAGTATGACAAGGTTGTGGATACATCAAACATCACAATAGCACAAAGTGGCGAGCAAGTGTTAGAGGGATATATGCAATATCGCAAAATAAACAAATTTGACGACGAACACGAGATGACATTAACAATAAAAAGAAAATAAAATATGGCAAAAATGCCATATTTTTTTATTTTTCGGTTGGTTTTTGACCATCTTTGTTATCTATGTTTTTTGCCTTGCATTCAAAAGTTTCTTGAACGCGTTCTTTTGGCAACTGCTCGACCTTTTCTTTTGGTTCCATTTTTTTACCAAAAAGGTGGTTTGCGCCCGCTACTTCGTCAACAGGCAAACAAAAAGTCATTCCTTTGCCTTCGGTTGCAAGATTGCATGCACGCACAATTTCTTTCATTATCATTTTTCGTTGAGATTTGCGTGCCAAAATAAATACAATTTCTTTGCCGGGCTGAATATCAATTCCCATTATTGTATCACTTTCATGAATACCAACTCCGCGGCCTTGCAATACGGTTGCGCCTTCCGCCCCCGCTGCCCTACTAACATCTAAAACTTTTGCCGAAAAACCACTTTGCACTATGGTAACAATAAGAGACATTCCTTGCTTAAAAATCATTCTTGCACCTCCTGTGGGGCTGTATTTTCTTTTTCTGGTTTTACCTTTGCTGCTTCTTGCAAATCAAGCAACAATTTTATTTGTTTTTGCATATCATAAAAACCTGTTAATGCGTTTCGGCTTATTGCATTAATTGGTGTGGTTATGCCTATGCCAAGTTTTGTTTCCCATTCAAATTTTTTGCACAAAGTATCTAGTATTTTTGTCGACTGGTTTGAAGGCACCATAGACAAAATAACAGCACACTCATAATCACCAACTCCAAACAAATCGGCTAGTCTATGAGTTTTTAATCGGTATCCCATCATGCTTAGCGCTGTGCAGCCGCCCATTTTGTCTAACACTTGGCAGGCCTCTTCGACCTGTGCCCTTAACACAACACACCACAATAGTTTGATTGGCGCTTTTTTATTGTTCATGCGCTCCTCCTAATCATATTCAATAATATCAATTCGTTTAAGCCCTTCAAGATTTTCATTTTTGTCTTTGGTTTTGGCTGTTGCAATACGATAAATCACACCAAAAATTAATACAACAAGCACAGGGGCAATTGCACAAAATGCAAGCGTGCCAAAAGCATCAAGCATAATGTTGCCACCCAAAGATGTGCAAGCCCCAATCATCATTGGCAAGGCAAATGTTGTGGCAACGGCACCTGTGGCTACCCCGCCCGAGTCATATGCCATGCCCACAAAAAGTTTTGGCGCAATAAAACTAAGTATAATTGCCAAAAGGTATGCCGGAACCAAAATATAAAGTATTGAAATGTGTGTCAAAATTCGTATAGCACACAATCCCAAAGCCACAGCAACACCAACGGCAATGCACAAAATCATTGTGCGCTTATAAACCATTCCGTTGGTTATGGTTTCGATTTGTTTTGCAAGCACTTGCACAGCGGGCTCGACCATGGCCATGCAAAAACCAATTACTATGCAAATAGGAACAAACAACCCACCATAGTTTTGGGCAATGCTTGCGCCAATCAGTTTGCCAACAGGCAAAAACCCGACATTTACGCCCACCAAGAAAATAACAATTCCAAAATATGTGTACAACAAACCAATAATAATACGACCAATTTCGTGTTTTGGAAGTTTTAATGCAAAAATTTGGAAGATAACAAAAAATGCAGCAATTGGCAAAATGATTATTGCCACTTCTTTAAGATAAATTGGCAAGGCCTGAACAAATGACATATCTCCCGAAACAACAGGGCTTCCATCACTAATCCCTAGTGCACACATCAACATCATAATGGCCAAAATTGGTCCAGCACTTGCAAAACCAATAAGTCCAAAGCTGTCTTCTTTTGACCCTGTTGCACGAACAGACGCAATACCAACACCAAATGCCATAATAAACGGCACCGAGATTGGCCCTGTGGTTACACTGCCCGAATCAAACGAAAGTGGAATAATTCCGCTGTTTACAAAAATTGCAAAAATAAATATCAAAATGTAAGACAGTGCCATAACAAAGCTTAAATTCCACTTAAAAATTATGCGTAGCAGCCCAAGCACCAAAAAAAGCCCAACACCAAAAGCCACAGCCAAAATAAACAACCAACTATTTACGCTGCTGACTTGGTCGGCAAGAACAGACAGGTCAGGCTCGGCAATTGTAATAACTATGCCCAACAAAAAGCAAAACAAAATAATCAGCCAAGGCTTGTTTTTCTTACTTAAATATCCACCCATGTGTTGACCAATTGGCAACATCGCAGTGTCGGCACCTTGCGTAAACAAAGTTATGCCTATCATCAACAATACACACGAGATTACAAAATTGAGAATTGTTTGGCCAGAAAGCGGAGTAAAAGTCACCCCCAGCAACAAAACAATTAGGGTTATGGGCAGAATAGAAAAAAAACTTTCTTTCAACTTAACTAGCAATGCGTTCTTCATCCAACCATACCCCCTTTAGTTATACAATATATAAAAACAAAAAAAATGTCAACAAATGCAAAGTACTTTATGACACTTTTTTGTAAAATATTTCAATATACTATGCATAATTTAGACATGTGTGCATAGTATTGATTAAAATTTGTATCAATTTGCTTGTTTTTGTTATTGTGAACACTTTTGACAAATTATATCACAAGCAATTTGTGTTGTGTTTAGTTTTGGAAAGGTTTTTACATTCTCTTTTAAGATTGGATAGATGCTAGTTTTATCCTGAATCAAACCGTTAATAATTTTTGGTGCATTTTTTATTTTCTTGAGTGACAAGGCATAACCTTTTGAAACAAAAAGTTTTTCATTTATTTTTTCATTTGTTATGAGACCTTCTCTAAAAATTATGGGGACTTCTGACACAAAGGCCTCAGTGATGCTTGATGCCCCACCACGACTAAAAACAACATTTGTGATAGCAAAAATCTTTTCAATTTCCGTGCAAAAACCTATGTTGCAAACATTTTTTATGTTGTGCTTTTTGATATAGTTTTCAACTAGATTGAATTGTTTTTGATTTTTACCACAAATACAAACAATTTGTATTGGAAGATTTGCTTTCGTAAGCGTTTTTACCAAAGGGAAATTTGGGCTCATGCAATTTCCGCCACTAAAAAGAGTGATAGTAAAAAGATTTTTATCCAAACCATATTTTGCATAAATTTCTTCTTTTTGTTCGTTGTTGTTTTGCAGTGTTAAAAATTTAGGATTTATAGGAATACCACAGCAAAAAATTTTTTCTGCTTGTGTACCCATTTTTATCATTTCATTTTTTACATCTTCATTAGGAACAAAAACATAATCAAGCCATCTAGTCTGGCTAGACCCCGGACAACAACAATAATCAGGAATGACACCAAAAATTTTGATGTTTTGATTTATTAAGTTTTTTCTTTTAAGGTCGGCAACAACTGCTGAGGCATCTGTGTGCGTTATTAGCACTGCAGTTGGGTTATAATTATTTATTTCTTCTAGGATATAGTTGCTGCAATCTCTTATTCTACTTTTCAAAAAAAATTGAACTTTTGGTTTATAGTTAGATTTTAGCAAACTATTCCATATTAAGTTGTAAATGTGCGGAACATATTTACCGGCATTTAAGAATGTTTTATTCTCTTTCTCTTCTTTCTTTTTGCTGTATCCATAAAGTTGAATGGTTTTTGCTTCTATATTAAGTGATTGGAATTTATCTTGAAACGCCTTTGCCATTGAATTGTGCCCTTCGCCACAAGTCATGGTAATAATCAAAACTTTCATAAAGTTTGTTCCTTTTTATAGTCATCTAACATTTGTTCAAATTGTTCTATCGTGTTGAAAGAAAAATCTTTGTGATTCTTAAATTCAAGAACTTTTGCACTCATATCTGTGTCATTAAATACATCTAAAAATTCCATTTCATTTCCGTGTTTGTGTTGATAATAACCATCATGAAAAATTTTATCATGAAAAGTGTTTAATTGTTTTAATAACTCAACAGCATCACAATAAAAAACACTCAAATCATGAAAACCAGCAGATATTGGCTCGTTAAACTTTGAAAATTTTACACTTACGCCATTGCCGTCTTCAATTATTTGCACATATGGTTTTTCTTCTTTTACACAAGGAATAAGACTAACCCCTGTATATGAGTTTTTTAGTTTTTTGAAAACATCTTCTTCTTGTAAACAATCGCCCCAAAGGATAAAACATGTATCACCTTGTTTTAATGGCAAAAGTGATAATGCTTGCCACACAGCATCACCACTTCCTTTTCCTGAACTAATCACTATTTTATTTTTTGTTGCAAATTTTAATTGATTTTCAACAGAACACACAACCAAAAACTTATCAATATAAGGGGCTGCATTTTCATAATTTCTGCGAATAAGCGTTTTGCCATCAATATCCATAAGTGCTTTTGGGGTGTCGCACTTAAACCTTGATTGTTTACCTGCACAAATGCTTAAACAATAAATCATATTATTCTCCTAATATTTTTACCAAAATATTGGTTTCTTCAACATTTTTTACATTTATTGATTTTGTACACTTGTTTGCAATGTCTTCATCATTTCCTCTGTCGGTTTCGTCACCAATATAAAGTGTTTTTTTGCCTTGCAACTTGCAATGGTCAAAAATTGCTCCTTTTGTGTTGTTTTTGCTTAAGATATCAACTGTTGTTGTACCTGTCGCTTTTGCAATATAACTTGCTTCTTTATTAGCATTAATAATTTCAACCAAAAGTTTGCGCTCGAGTGGAGTTAATGGTTTGATGCGATAATTTACAAGTTTTTGTCCAACCTGTTTTGCCTTTATGCCATATCTTGCCTCTAATTCTTTTGCAAGTTTGTCGGCATCAGTATCCATAAGCATTTTGTCAATAATTTCAACTACTTTATTGTGTTTGTACAAAGTTGAGTTGGCATCTGCCCAAATATCAACATTAAACCCATCAAGATTTGAACCATAAATTCTTGAAAGTTTTTCTTTGATGCTTTCATAAGAATTTCCACTAACAATAATTGACTTTTGTGCAAGATTGTTGTTTAAGTATTGCACATTGTCTTTTGAAATGTTTTCTTGCTGAACAGAAGTTGCCCTTGCCCACAAAGTATCATCAAAATCAAACAAAATTGTGTCAAAATCACAATCTAGACCATAATAAACTTGCATAATAGCTTTTGCATAAAGTTGTCCGTTGTGTTTGCCTTTGTTGTTTCCCATTGTTTTGAAAACAAACTTGTGTTTTTCATCTGTTAATTTAAGAGAATCTCTTGCATCATTGTTTAATAAGATTGTAAAGTCAGATAAATCAAGGCCAGATTTTTCCATATTGTCATAAAATTCTAGGCTTGATACACCAAAACTATCTCCATCTTCTTCATTGTTGATTGCCCAAATTTTTGTTGCTTTTGATTGGTTTATGTACTTAAAGAAATCCAAATATTGAATTGTTGGTTGAATGGAACTCCAAAATGTTCCGGTAGATACAATAATGCAGTCTGCACTATTAACCAAATTTATTGCTTTTGGGTTAAGACCATATTCGCTTTTGCCCTCAAAAATTGTTCCAACAATCTTGTTGTCTTTGTTA
>JAFTCZ010000085.1 GCA_017454425.1 Clostridia bacterium
GTCGTTGCCAGATTCCATTACGGAAGCAGAAAAATCTGCTTCTTTTTTATTTTCCCTATTGACAACTTCTTATAAATCGTTTAATATATGATTGAAAATATTGTAAAGAGGTACTTATATGAATTTTGCAAAGATAAAAGCTCATTTTCTTAACAAAAAACAGCAAAAAGACGAGAAAAACTGGTATACAATTGAGTTTAGATTTGATAAAACAATCCATATAGTTGAGCAAAAAATGCTAGAAATTATCCTTGCAGATAGAAGTAATTCTTTAAGTCAATTAATGTCTTGTGGCTGGACAAAAAATTGTGGTTGGCACGAAGGAAATGATGGAAAAATATATGAAAGACATGCCCTAAACGAGGCGGGTTTAGATTATTATGAACGCTTGGAACGCAAATGTGGCATTGCTCACATAGGCCCAATGTATGTAAAATTACTAAATAATATGAATGACCATAAATATCCAACAAAAGCTGATATAACAGCGACTTATATGTACTTTAATATATGCGAATATTTTAAGCGAAACGAGATAAAATCTATAAAAAAATACGAAGGCGCAGAACTAGAAAACAAGGGCGAGAATGTTGCCGTTCTTCATTAAAAGCAGAGCGATTTTATTTGTTAACAAAACAAAAAAAGACCCAATTTCAGCAGGTCTTTTTGTTTATTTTGCCAATTCTTCCTTAATTTTGTCCACAAAACTTTCGGGTTTGTCTGTTGGCTCAAATCGTGCAACAACTTCGCCCTTGCGGTTTATCAAAAATTTTGTAAAATTCCACTTAATGGCTTGTGGTTTGCCTTTTTCATTTTGCACAACAAGCCATTTATAAAGAGGGGAGGCATTGTTGCCCTTAACATCAATTTTCTTAAATCTTGGAAATTTTGTGTTGAATTTTAAAGTGCAAAAAGTGTTAATTTCTTCATCACTTCCGGGTGCTTGATGAAAAAACTGGTTGCAAGGAAAATCCAAAATTTCAAAGCCTTGCCCAGCAAAATCTTCATACATTTTTTCCAAAGCATCATATTGTGGCGTAAATCCGCATTTTGTTGCGGTGTTTACAATAAGCAAAACTTTGCCCTCATATTGCCTTAAACTTACTTCTTCGCCCTTTTGGTTTAATACGCTAAAATCATAAACTGTCATAAAAAACTTTCTCCTTTTATGGTTTTAAGTATATCACATACACTCAAAATTTGTGTTGTTTTTTTGCAAAAAACTTAAAAACAACAACAAAAAATTGTGCAAAATGCATAAAAAAACAAATGCAACAAAAACAAAATTTTAAAATGAATTCTGCTTATTTCTAATGTGAAAAATTAAAAAAGTTTTTTAAATTTTGCGAATAGTTTACGACACATCAGGCTGTTTTGTTGCATATCAATTAAAAATAATTGACAGTTTTTTGTTTGTGTGATAAAATCATCACAACAACCAAAGGAGGGGCGCACAATGACCTTTAACAAAATTAAACAATATCTTGCAACTAAAAAACAAAAAGAAAACAGTTGGTTTGTTGTTGAACTTAACAATGAATATGATTGTTACATTGTCAGTCAGCAAATGCTTGAAATTATGCTTGCTGATAACTTAAGTTTGCAATATATGATAAACTGCAATTTTTCGGGTAGTTTTGGCAGACACCTTGGCAATGACCAAAAATCTTATCAAAGATATCGCTTAAATGACAATGGCTGGTTGTTGTATGACTCATTAAAACTTCAGGATAGGGGCAAAGTTTATGTTGAAGCCCTTGAAGAGATGAATGCCGACAATATTTTCCCAGAAAAACTTGCCGAAGAAAAAGCTGAAATACGCTGGAATTTTAAGAGACACCAAGTGAAAAGCATAAAAAGTTATAATGCTGCAGAGTTAAAACAATCTGACAACATCTCACTTGCGCTCTAACACCCACAAGCACCAAACTGATGGTGCTTTTTTTTGTTTAAATTGGCATAAAAAACAACTTAATTTTATGCCCAAAAAACCTATAAAAATTTTTGGACAAAATGCCGAAAATTGGGTTATTTATTTGACTTTTGTACACATTATTTAGTAGAATGTTTATTAGGTAAAAAATAGGTATTTTTTAACAGATTTTGTAAGGCTTTACTAAAAATGTTGAAAAGGAAGTAAGATATGAGTGCTGTTGCAAAAAGAATAATAATTATTGTAAGCATTTTGGCAGGTGTTTTGGCCATTGTTGGCGGAAGCGTAGCTGTCATGATGAGCAAACCTTCTGCGGTTGTGGCAAGGTCGGATAGGCTAGATACACCAACTATTCGCGGGGTCGAAAAAGAGGGTGATGATTATGTATTGTCATTTACTTATATTCCTGACGCAATAGGGTATATGGTTTGTGAGTACAACCCCGATACCAACGAGCGTCATACCCAAACCTACAAGGGTGATGATGTTATTTATGCCGGCGAGTATGTAAAGGTGCGCATAACCGACTTTTTGTTTAATACCTACACCGAGGCAGATTATCGTGATTATACCTTTACCGCAACAGCAAAATATTCGGACCAAGTTTTTAATAGTAAAGAAAGTGCCGCTTATGTTTATAAAAACCAATTAAAGTTGCAAACCCCAACAATTAAAGACATTGACCCAAGCGCAACTTCAATGAAATGGGATAGTATTGAGTTTGCAACAAGTTATAACATCTATTTGCAAGATGAAGACGACAGCAACAACGATGTGTACATTAACACAGTCGAAACCTATGTGCCTTATTCAACAATTAAACAAACTTTTGGACAACAAGAAAACTACAGCCTTTATGTTGTTGCAAAAAACCTAAATGTTAATTTGCAAGGCTATGTTTTGGACAGTGAAAAAAGTGACATTGGGTTCTATTTGCCGGCAGGTAAGTTGGGTGATGTTGCGTTAAGCTATGACAAAAATACAAAATCATTGTCATGGGATAGTGTTGTGGGCGCTACGAATTATCTTGTGTACCTCAGCACTCATGGCACAAGTGCTTATGCCTCATTGAACGATAACGCTGCATTGTTTAACCACACAAATGGCAAATTTACCTTTGACCTAAGTGAGATAGAATGTGCAAACTATCTTGGCAGTGTAATAGTTTATGTCGAGGCCACAACATCAAATGCCTATGTCGAACCAAGCACAAGCAATAAAATAACTTATATCAACCAACGCAAACTAGAAGGTCCAACAGATATATCTATTGCCAGTGATGACTCATACATGCAAATTAGTTGGAAGCCATCGGTTGATGCACCTTACACAACGGGGTATACTGTTTGGGCTTATAAATATACTGCAGCTCAGGCCCAAAACAACGAGATTTTGGCTGCACCTCAAAATTATGATGTTGCTCGCAGTGCAGGTTTTGACACAAGTACAACAAGTGTAAGTATTCAACTTGACATCAACCTGACAGGTTTTTATGGAATTGCAATAGTTGCAAAAGCACCTAAGGGCTCTCAATATAGTGATAGTGATGTTGTATATTACAAAAATGCAAATGACCTAAACTTTTATGATGCCAACAAAGTTTTGCCTGCACCAAACGGCATAGTGGCAAACGAAAACGATGATGGCACAATTTGGGTTAGTTGGAACATTGTTGAAAATGCACGCCGTTATCTTGTTAAACTTGAATCTGCTGATGGCAATGGTACCCCAGAAAAGATTTATGCGGTAACAGATACTCGTGAAGAAATAAATCGTGTAAACACACGAATTCCACCATATCTATTAGATGCCAGTGATTTAATTCCGGGCAAATACAAAATTTCTGTTCGTACAGAATCTGGTGTGTTTTTAACCTCAAACCAAGAATACAACACAAGCGTAAGTTATCCTGAAGGGCAAGACTATGTTGCTTATCGCACTCCTTTTGATATGAGTGGCGCAGGCTTAGTATTTATACCAGCCACAAAAACACTTGTATGGCAAGAAATTTTGGGCGCAGTATCTTATGATGTTTATGCTCAAACGGGGGCGGAAGACCCAACATTTGTTGGTGTATCTAACAGCACAAGCTTTAATATGACCACCTTCTTTGAAGATTATCACAATGACACAGGGCTTTACAACATCTATATTGTTGCAAAAGGTGCCGAAAATGCTTATCGCACACCAACAAAATCTAGCACTGTGCAATATGATTTTGTGCAAAAATATCAACCACCGACAAATTTGAGTGTGACCGACTTGGGTCTTAATAGCCGCACTCTTGAATGGCAGGCAAGTGTTAATGCACAAACAAGCACTACATACACAATAATTGTAAATGATGTGGTTGCAAGTTCAAACGCAACCGGAACATCTTTTGATATCACAAATTACCTTTCACTTGGGCCAAACATAGTGCAAATAAAAGCAAATGGTGATGACCTAAGGCTTGATAGTGCGTATGCTAGTGTTGCGTTTGATTATTATTACACCCTAACAGCAATTAGTGGCAATGTTAATGTTAGTGCAAGTTCACAAAACTACAACTATCCAAGCGTTGCACTAGAGTTTGCACAAGTAAAAAATGCACTAGGTTATTATGTGACAATTAATGGCACACACACAAATTTGTATTCGGATATCGCTGTCAGTGGCGGAGTTGTAACAATTGCGCTATCTGCACAAGATGTGTCATATCTTAATGCGTTTGCAGACAACGAGATTGTTGTTACTCCTCACAATCAGGACGAGCACGGAATAGGCAACGAATATGTTCTTTTGCCTTCAACAAATATTGGCAAAACTGTTATATTTACAAACACTTATTATTTGCCAGCACTTGCTTCTGTCGAGTTGCTTACTAACACGCTTAACACAAACATCATAAGCAAAATTGTCAATCAAACAATCAATATTCAATTTACGCCATTAAATCTTGTGTCAGCAAATGCCGAATTTACAAATGTGGTGCCTGTACAAACATACAAGGTAAATATTTACAATTCAACTCTCGAATTGATTGCAAGCCTAGATATTGACATCACAACGACCGAGCGTGAACTTGATGGCAGCGTAATTGTTAATATATTTGATGTCTTTGTAAAAGAAAATTTAACTTCATTGTACACTGGCGATATTTATATTGCTGTGGCAGCATGCGTTGACAGCCCAAATGATGTTGTGGGTTTACTATGTGCTTGTGAAGATTTTATTCAAATCAATCTTGGAATAGGCGAATTTTCTAACATACAGTACAACGAAACTCAAGACGGAATGATTTTGTCATGGGATAGTGTAGAGAATGCCACTAGTTATGATGTTAGCGTTGCTGGCGAGACCGTGCCAGGAATTGTTGCCCAAGATGGTGATGTGCAAAGCTTGGACCTTCAAACAATATTGCATGACAAAACAATAGGCGCTTACAATGTGACAATTACGGCAAGATATGGTGCCCAAAGCGAAGTTGGTGTGCAAAGTATAACTGTTGTCAAAAAGTTGTTTGTGCACGACATCGAATTAATAGACAACAACACCAATCTCACAATTGCGCAAGATGCTTTGCCAAGCACTTTGTATGATGGTGGTTTGGGCACATATGTGACTGCTACTCATTTGGTATTATTGTTTGATAATGCCGAGGCAGCAGATTTGCTAGCAACAAGCCCTGCTTTGTTAAGTGACTATACCTACAAAATTGTTGATTTAACAAGTTTGACGGCAGTTAATAATGTTTATACAATCAGCATTAGTGAATTTAATGCTGTTCAAACATGTTATGTTTATGCATTTAATAACAACAATCTTGCTACTGTTAGTGATTATGTTGTTTTGGATGTTGGCGGGGCAGTGCAATACAGCGACCCAATTTTGTCATTAAGTGTTTACGAAGAAGATATTTTGGCAGAATGGCGTGTTGAATATCTTGACAACAATGGTGTTTCTACTCCTGCAACATATGTTTTGGACATCTTAAAAAATGACGATAGTTTGGTAAACAATGCCTTGCTTTCAAATATTGATTTGTCTATGTATGACAACGAAAATACGCAGGTTAATGCTGGTGCGACAATTGCGGTTGTTAATGGCAAATTAAGCATCAGTATATCAAACAACACAATTCGCACAATTGTTGTACAAATTGCCAACATGGCAGCGGGCAACTATTTGTTTAAGTTGCAGGCTGTTACACAAAGCCGAGCATATGCAAACAGTTCAAACATTGTGCAAGCAGAAATCATCTTGGCAAAAGTCTTGCAAAAGCCAACAACAAGATTTGTGCCATATGACTTTGATGTAACTCCAAGTACATATCATGATGAATATGATACCCAAGACATGCAAAATGTTGATATTGACATTTATGCGGGATATCCATTTAGGGTATATGTAACAAACAATACAATTGATAACCTAACACTTACAAGTGTTGCGTTAAAAGTTCAAAAGAACGGAGTAGTCGTTGTTGAGGACAAAACATATCTTCTTAAGTCAAACACTTATGGAAACTTTATAGAACTTGACAAACTTGCAATGGGTATTTATACAACAGGCAATTATTCGTTATACTTAAAATATCCAACTCCAAATGCAATTTATTATGCAGACAGTGACTATACACTTGTTCGTACACTCGAAGTAACTGCATGTGAGCAAGATTTAAGCGTAAGCAATGTTAGCTTTGCAGATGGTGTGACAATTGGCGCAGATACAGGCTTTGAAATCTCTTGGCAAAACAACATGCTTTATCCACTTGACAGTGTTGTAAGTATGCGAATTTATGATTTTGCAGGCTATGACATGGGTGGAACAAATATGCCTATTGACACTGTTTATGCAAATCAAATTATTGCAAACACCACAACTTCTATCCAATATGTAATTTCAGACGACAACCAGTATGTTGTAGAATTTGAAATCCAAACAAACATTACAAGTGCTGACGAAACAACATATGGTCTTACTGCGTACACAAATGTGGCATACAGTTTTGTATATTTGGTAAACAACAACACAAAAGCATTTAGTTATGATAGCGTAAACGATACTCTTACAATAACCCTAGATAACAAAATTGCGCTTGACAGCCCAATTGCAATAACTCTTAATGGTCAAGAATTTGCCACAGCTTCGAGCACGCTAAATACAATCACTTTTGCTAATGGTGCAAGTGTTATTAACGCAGTACAACCAGGTCTTGGAAACGCCAATGCACAAGTTCCACCTGTTGACAGGTTGGTGAGTGTTGTAATTTACAAAAATAACCAAGTTGTATATGATGATTCTATACAACAATTTCCTGTGTTTGTTCCACAATACGCACAAGGTGTTCAGTTAATGAATGACACCCAACTTTATTGGGACAGCGTTCAGTATGTTAGTGGTTATGTTGTACACATAAGTGATGGCACAAATTCATATTCTTACAATGTTTCAAGCAATGTTGTTTCGATGTTAGATTTGGTAGATATTCATGGTGGAGTTTATTATGTTTATGTAGAAACAGCGCCATTAATAATAAATAACATATTTGTGCTTAATGGTACGCAAAACCCTATTTCTATTGAATATCTCGAGCCATACAACACGGTAAGCAATGTTAGCTATCAAGAAAGCCTTGCAGGGCAAATCTATGATTTGACAGCAGATGACCAAGACTTGCAATACAACAAAACACTTTCTTGGACAATAGACACCACAGGCACAAAATCACCACTAAACCCACAAACTTATGCAATGTTTAATATTGTGTTTGATGGGCCAGAGTATATTGTGATAAGTGCTGTTTCTAGTGCTGTTTACAACCAAATGGTTTTAGACAACCAAGATGTATCAAGTGTTGTTGTGTTTGCGGTTAATGGTGCACAATATTCAATAGACCTAACCGACATCTTAAACAACAGCAAGGTTGGGCCATATGCCGTTTCGGTTGTGCTTAATCATGCACAAATTGTTGCCCAAGACGCCAATTATAGATATCGTCTTTACTCAAAGCCAAGCACTCGCAACATAACAAACCACAAAGTTATGTCAATACCAACAGCAAACATTTGGGATTATATAACAGTAACCCCAGACAACATAGTTGTTGTTGATGATGATGTGCAAAATGGCACAGGCATGGCAAAAGCCATAGCTGGGCAAGCGGATTCTTTGATTGCTAGAATTGACACATTTAATCACAAGGCTTTTGTCTTAAGTCAAACATTTGATTATGCAACAAAACTTAGCATTTCATTGTGGACAGGTAACAACTCTTTGGGCAATGTAAGCATTAACAATACACAAGATGCTGCTGGTAGTACAAGTTTGATTATTAATGGCACATCATACAGGGCAATTGTTACGCTATATCTAGATGAAAACACAGACGACCTTGGTAATTATGATTATTATTATGTTCCTACACTTGCCGATTTGGGCACTGGGGCAGACGAAGTATTTACGATAGACCAAAATGCTCATACTATTAGCCGTGAATATACATTAAATACATACTATGCACTTGCAACACCAACCTTTACAATCAATTCAACCGAGCCAAATTCTGTAAACGGAGTTAGTGATGCAAACCAAAACACTGTTGCAATCACCAATTCAAATTCAAACAGTGATACAACATATTTAATTAACATCTACGAGAACTCTTTGTCTGGTGGCTTTAATTCACCACAAAACTTTAACAGACTAAACAACTCTGCAAACAGCGTGATTATTGAAAACACCGGCGTACTTGGTACAGTTAACCTTAATTATGTATTAAATGATTTGAATTTGCCATATGGCAAATATTGGGTAAGTTTGGTCAGATTGTCCGATACTTACATTAACAACCCTCGTGGTGATCTTTATGCCCTCAGCAGCTTCCAAAGCGAGCCTGTTATGTTTGATTATCACTATGTGCTTGGCAACATAAATGATGTAGAATATAGTGATGAAGACGAATACACCTTGTCATGGACACTGCTTGATGTGCAAGATGTTACACCTGTTAAATATTATGTGACAATGCAAGACATTCAGGGCAACAACTTTACATATTGGTGTGTTGTTGCTTATGACGGAAGTGATTATTCTATCACATCTTCATCAAGCGAAAACGAACTATTTAGCATAAATGGTAACAAACTGATTTTTTATGTTGACAATTATGTACGCAACACCGAAAGAGGCGGGACATATTATTTGGTTGGCAATTATTCATATTTTGTTGTTGCAACCGATGACCTAGGCGAAGTTGTCAATTTGGGCAGACCATCGCCAAGCACACCAAGTGCAAGCAATGTGATAAGCAGTGCCGAAACAACCGGCAATTTTGTGTACAAAATTGTTTATCCACTTCAATATACCAGTGCAACATTAAATGGCAATACACTTGCGTGGGGTGCTGTTGACCAAAGCGGGTTAGCCTTAAACACGATTACTCACACATGGCAATATCGTCTTGAAAATGGCGAATTTGTGACACTTGGCAATGTTGATGAAGAAATAGATAATGGCAATATTACCTGCAGCACACAAATTTTGCTAGATTATACCACAAGACAGCAATATGGTGATGCAATTTACATAAGGCTGTTAATAAACAACGAAATAAACTTCCTTCGTGATACCAGTGGCTTTAATGTAAATGTTAGTGATCAACCACAATTGCCAGGGTTTACATCGTTTGTATTAGATACAAACAAAGCGGACGGAACAGTTAAATATGTGTTTGACAATGCTGTTATCAACAACTCTAGGTCTGGCGAGGCATATTATCTTGACGACCTAAACAATGGCGTATTCGAAATTGGCCTTGACTTCGAATTAACCTATAACAACCAAACAATCACTTTGCCAAACAAAAATGGTGACATTGACCTTACTGCATACTACGAGATGATAACCACCCAATATATACAACTTGGCGGAAACCTAAACCTTATTCAATTAATGAATACTACTCAAAAAGCACACTTTACACACACCGTAAATGGTGTTACCGAGTTTATGCCAGGTGCATATAAGTTAAGACTAAAACTTTATGACCGCGCAAACCAAAATGAGGCAAAATATCTAACAACCCAAACAGCACAACAAGATATTTTTATTGTGGAAAGATGGGAAGTAGAAAATGTTGAACTTGCTGGACCTTACATTACATATTATGCCGATTTAACCGATGAAAATGGCGTGTTCTCAAAGCGTCTTAACAATCAAAAATCAATCAGTTGGGTAAGTGATCGTACAACAAACCTAAGTTTTGATATCACAAATCCAACCCTTGATGCACAAAGCCTCGAGTTAACCGTTTGGTTGCTAGATTATAGTTCAGAATACAAGGCAAACAACTACACCTTAATTGTTCCGGGCGACCGAATAAATCGCTGCAAAACATATGATCTTTCAGGCTTTATGACAGGTGACCAAACATGGCATATCCAAATTGATATAACCGAAATTTGGCAAACAGTTACTTTGCCAAGAGAATATTTTGTTGGGTTCTATCTTGGCGAGTCACAAAACAATCACAATTCAAGCATAAGAAGAAAATCAATTTCATCATCTCATAATGATGAATTAAACGAACTTTTGGGCAAAAATGATGAAACATCTCGCAATTACGCAATTATTAACTACAAATTCTTGCCAACTGTTACTTTGATGGATTATTTTGAATATGACAAAAACGGAAACACAATAGTTTGCTGGCTCGAAAACAAAATAGGTACCGATTCATTTAGTTATGATTTATCCATAACCGAAATGGAGTACACAACTTCTTGGACAACTGTTGGAAGAACATATAGTGTACAAAAAATTCGTTCCGAAACAATAAAACTTGATGGCGTTATTTATCAAAGCTATCAAACAAACAAAATAGTTGATCTAAAAGATGCTGCATATTACCTTATTAAGGTTGCAGTTAGTGATAACACCGCCGATTCATATTATATAGGAACAAATCAAGCCGAAGATGACGCAAAGGCCGAATCAGAAAGAATGTATATGTTCTTAAATATCTATCAAAAACCAATTGATGCAAATATTGTGTCACTTGGCACCAACGACACAACAAAAACACTTACCGGAAATGATCGTGACGATGGCTTAAGAGTTGAATCAAACAAAGATGACAACAGCACAACCCGTGCAGTAGTTATTGTTGATGAAGACACCGACCCAGAAACACAAATGCTGAAAATAACTTTCACTCAAGAAAGTATTGCTTCACTTGCTTATCGTTTGATTGTAGAAGACAGCAATGGTGCAGTTGTTAGCACATACTTTGTTGGACGCATAAACAACAACACAAGCCTTGCACTTTACCTATACCACAATGCCGAAGTTCAGGGGGCTTATTATACAACCGCCGACCTAAACAACAATGCGCCAATTTACATTTATGGCAATTCGGTTGGTGCTATTGTCAAATCGGGTGCAGTTTACAACATAACAATAACAGGACTGACTCTTAATCAGTTGTTTGGTAATAATTACAACAATGGTGCCGATTATGTCTTAAAAATTAGTGCTTTTGTGCCTGTTTACTTCCACACAATCAATTCACAACCATACAACAACACAAGTGTAGGCATCAATCCAAAAATAAACAACCACAACGGTATTAACTCTCGCACATTTAGATATTACATCAAGTTTGTTGTGCCAAAAATAGATAACATTATACTAGAACAAAAGAATTTAACCACAAATACATACGAGGTTGTTGACAATTCAACAATTCGCAATGACAACGGAAATTATTCTTACAAACTAAAATTTGTTATTGACAAAAACTATATCGGCACAAGCACCGATTCAAAAATTATTGCACTTTATCTTGCTGGTCAAACAAAACTAGAATTTATGTATTATCAGTCTTACAGTTCTTGTGCGTTAGATGCATCAGGCAACCCTGTTGTCGAAGTTGTTGTAAATGACACAAACATCGAAGGTATATTCCAAAAATTTAGACAATTAATAAACAACAGCCTGCCATCAAAACTTACATTTGGCGTTGTTATGTTGCCGGTTGGCGAGTGGTCAAACTCTAGCACAGATACACTAAACCCAAAATCAAACGCAACAAGTTACAACGACAGCAACGAACTTGTCAAAAACAAAAACATCAACTCAATGGTGCAAAGTGAAGGAAAAGATATTACAATTAACATTCAATTGCCAAATGTTCCTCTTGCGTTGCATTACAACAATAAAATCGAGCAAAGTGCCGCTGCAAACATCAAAAAGGCTGCAACAGTTAACAATGTTTATTCAAATGTGTTGCAACCATATGGTGCCGAAACAAAAGTGGCAGTAGACCCATACTTGGGCAGAAACACCGATGTTTCTCAAAATAATTGTACGCGTGCATATCTATATCAAAATCAATTTACAAAAAGAAACAACTTCAAGTTTTATGTTACCGTTTACAACCGAAACACAAACGACCTGCTAGGAAGTTTTGATAATTTTGTTGATGTTGTTGATTTGTTAGATGTTAGCACATACACCTCGGACACCAACAATTTGTATGGCAAGCTTTATGCACTTTGCCCAAGTGGCGGGGCATTAAGGCTAGATGTTGTGCTAAAATATGTCGGCACTTCACTAGGAAATTCAAGCTTGTGGGCCGACAGCCAAGCTACATCAATCAATCTCGATTTTTATGTCCGTGACCCAAGTGTTTATAAGCTGTTGCTTACACAAGATTGGGCAAGTACTCATACCATAACTTATGGTCAAAAAACTGACTTTTTGGCACCAATGGTAAGCATAAGTGCAACAAAAGATGACGAGACCTTGCAAAACGCTACTCTTTATGTCAAGATGTATGCAACCTATGGTGTGGCTGCTTTGGACGAGTATTTGTTTGAAATATCACTAGACACAAACAATGATTTGATGTCATGGATATTAGATAAATACACGCCAAGGCGACTTAATAAAAATGACACCACAAAAGAAAACTTCTTAATGTACGCTCTTATTGGCACAACAAATGAGGGTGCAAAATGGCATATTGATTATACAGTAAAACAAACTTCTGGCTTTATATGCAGCAATTATCTAACAAACACCCTTGTGGGTGATAACAAAATTGTTTCAAGCAATGCGTTTAGCCCTCAGTTAAAACTTGTTCAGCAAGAGACCACCGTTACATATTCAAACACCGGTGGAACATTAGAAAAATTAGATTATGATGATGAGATTAAGTTCTATAAGTCTTACCGTTTGTACACCAACCCAACTTTCAAAAACATAAACACAACAGCAAGATATCTCGAAATTGTTAGCATAAAAGATGGAAATAATGTAGAAAAACTAAATAATACAAGTTTGTTTATCTCTTTGTTAAAACAAGATGATGAGTTTGCATATACCTATACCGACAGCACAATTAATATTAATAACCGTGACGATTTTGTCACAAATCTAAAAGATACTATTGACACGGCAATTAATAAGACTGCTGGGGTATACACAATATCTTATCGTTATACTTATTATGGTGCAGGCGCAAATGGTGACAGTGCAAGAGTATTGCCTTCTGCAAAAATGTCTACACCTGCACAAGATGATGACGAAAAACCATTAAACTTTGTATATACAAAATATCAAAAAGTTTATCAAAAATATTATGTATTATCAGTTGAAAATGGTGTAGTAAAAACAGAAAACCTCACCCAAAATACCAACCTAGGAACTTTAATAAACCAAGCAATTAATAATGATCCTAATCAACCATTAGGCAGTCGACAAGAAGGTAGCACCACCAGCGATGGCTTGTTTATTGTTTCTGACCAACCACAAACAGGCTATCAAGTTTATATCAGCCAATATGACTATGCAAGCAACAAAAAAGTTTATACATCATTAGACCTCGAGACACGCACATTTGATAATGGAAGTGGCCAAGATTATGCATATTATTATATACAATTTGACCCAACAAAGGCAGATTGTTTGGACGAATATGATAATGAAGCCAACAACTTGTTTGTTACTGGACATTACACAAGGCATACAGGCTATTTGCAAGGCGGAAACAACGAATTTTGCGTTGTTTCGCAAGATATGGCAAACCTAAATGGTGTTTACACCGTTTACAGCATAAATGGTTCGGATATTACGGCAAAGCATGCTGCTGTTACAAACATTAGTGGTAACTTCTTGTTAGATAAAAACGAGTACCTCAAGTTTGCACAAGCAAGCGGAACACCAAATGCATCATATATTGATGCATCAAATGGAGAAACATGGGAAAATAGCTTAATAACAAAACTTGGCCCTGGTGGCACAAATGCCGTAACACTAAACTTTAATCAAACATGTCCAGTTTGTCATGGCACAGGGTACGAGATGCGCAATGATTTACCACACGAATATGTCTGCACAAAATACATTAATGTTCTTACATCACCGGCCATAGTGCCTATTCCTATTGCGGGCTTCTATTACTTTACTTGCAAATATTGTGGCGATCAGGTAAATGACAAATGGGGCTTGGTTACTGACTACAGCGTCGGCGGCACTTACGAGCTTGGTGGGTGTTGCGAAAAAAGGCGTGGTGAATGTCACAATTGTGGCGGAATTGGACACACAAACACCGATTCTACCTATAACTATGCGTCATTATCTAATGGCGGCAATGGTTTGGGCATGTATGATAACTATCAAATCATCAGCTGGATTTTTGATGGTGAACCAGTGGTTGATGACAATGGTTATGTAACCGAGCGCAAAATAAAGATTTTGTGTCAAGACACAGCGGGAGAAAATGCTTTTGTATACAACACAAAATTAATTATTGGTCAAACATTGCCCGAGGTGAACTTATACACCAAATATAGGTTTAATGTAAAAATCACATATGGAAACAGCAACAAAATAACAACTATGGCATTTGACAATAATACCAAATATTATTTGTGTAATGCCAAAATCCTAAATAATTATACAGGGCAATATCAATTCTCACTCGAGCCAAAAACAGGTTTTGAGGGCTGCTTTAAGAATGATATTGATCAAACCGAAGCATCTGCCTTAACTTGGACAAGTACAAGTCGCGAGGGTAGAACAATAACATGGGAAGAAAAAGACTTTGCAAATTCACATGTACTGTCAATTGAATTAAATGATAAAGCACCACTTTATGTTGCTAATGATTACACACAAACCAATCTAAGCACCTATTATGATATGAACGCATCAAGATATGGTGGCACAAATGATGCAGGTGTGTTTGCTAGATTAACACAAGGAGAAGATAAATCTAACATAAATGATAGCATCTTCCCAGGTATGCGCCTTGGTATAAATTATGATGTTAAGGTTGTGTTTACCAAATGGGAAATTTCGTGGGACCTTTTTGGATGGAGCGGTAGTTTTGGTGATAACAACACTTGCCAGATGGTTGGTGATGAGACATGTTGGGACGGAAGCAACTATGACAGCAATATTTTGTATAAAGATGTTATTAATGATGAGGAACATATTCTTCAAGGCTATGCAATAAGTTTGAA
>JAFTCZ010000012.1 GCA_017454425.1 Clostridia bacterium
ATGTTTTAATCATTGCTCAAAACTAATTACTAACGTATTCAAAATTACGTAAAGTTAGTTCTGTAAAAATTTCTTAATTGTTGACACAAATTAATGTGTCGGAATTGACAAAACCTATTAAACCTTATCTTGTATACTATTTAACTGTCAATTTACTCTGCTGCCTCTTTTGATGAGACAACGGTGTTAGTATATCAGCAATAAACTATAAAGTCAACAACTTTTTTCAAATTTTTTCAAAAAATTTTTCTAAAATCTTCAAAAAATGACCTTTTTTGCCCATCTCTTTTGCAACCTATCCGGGTGTTCGCTGTGTTTTCAACAATTTTTTCATTATTATGATAAAATCCTATCAAAAAATGAACAACAAACATCTAAATTCTAATATGTATGTGTTATGATTAATTATGGCAGGAAAATAGTATTAAGTTTTTCATGCCTTTAATTTTTACTAAGGAGATTAAAATATAATGAAAAAACCAAAGCGCAACATTATCGATGGATACATGCTGGTATACCAAACTCACCAGAATCTTTAAGATGGTTTATGAGAATGTTGGCAATGCTTACTAAACATTGTTTGTATTGCACCGCCCTCTTTGGTTGTTGTTTTGCTAGAAACCAAATGCCAACTAATTATGTATCTAATGATGGTTTATTACACCCTCATTGTCATTGTTTTACAGAGGAGATATCCAATTGGATTGTAAATAACACATATGAAGCAGTATGTCCGATAACAAAATTTACTGACTATATATTTAGTGAAAAATATATCTCTAATGGAAAAAAGAAATTATTTGAAATCTTGGGTTATACCATAGCCGATTCGTATAAACTAAAATGGGAATATGAAAAACAAGCTAGAGAAAAATATATAAATGGTGATTACACTCTCCAAAATCTTGACATTCATGGCCAAAATATTAATATTATTATTGAATTAACAAACAAAAATGGGAAAGCCATCCAATTTATAAGTGGTTGGAAGGTCTATCCAAATGGCTTAATTAATTGTAATACCCCTTTAGGAGATAAATGATGGATAAATATGATATTATACAATTAACAAAATCTGATAATGAATTAAAGAATAAAAATATACATCAAGATTGTTATGGAATCATAATTGACAAACAAAAAGGATATTATACAATATTATTTTTGAATGACAAAAACTATGGTGACTTTGCAATAACTAAAGTAAATGAATTATATTGCAAAAAGGTTGGGAAATTAGAAAAACAACAAATAATAGATATAGAAAATTTTTTGAAAAATCAAGAACATAAAGAGCAGTTCTTTGTCAATAACCAAGCATTTAACGAATATGATTGTGTAGAGTTGCTTGTTGATAGAGAAAAATATAATAAGCAAGATGTTTTTAAGGGTGATATTGGTTGTGTTATATCCAAATATGGAATATTTAATACCATAGAAGTGGATTTCTCCTGGGTTGATTCTCAAAACAATTGTCATGGCGGAATAATTGTTGTTTCTACAAATGACATAAAAAAAATTGATAAAGAATAAGTTTTGTTTTGACAAACAATTATTATTTTTTGGTGCAATACTTTACAATATCTCACCTTCTATATATAATATATATAAAGGAAGGTGCGCGCGTATGATAATTGCAAAAAGTTGGTTTGAACTACTAAAAGATGAGTTTGAAAAACCATATTTTAAGGAATTGGAACAATTTTTGTCTAGTGAGTATTCGCATTACACCATATACCCCGAAGAACAAAACATTTTTGCTGCCCTAAACCTTGTGAAATATGATGATGTAAAAGTGGTTATTATTGGCCAAGACCCTTACCACGAACCAAAACAAGCACATGGACTGTGCTTTAGCGTGCAAAACGGAGTTGAATTGCCGCCAAGTTTGCAAAACATTTACAAAGAATTACACAACGATTTGGGGGTGCCTATTGCAAAAACTGGCGACCTAACAAAATGGGCGCGCCAAGGGGTTTTACTTCTTAATTCGGTGCTTACTGTTAGACGCGGCCAAGCCAACAGCCACAAGGGCAAAGGCTGGGAGCAATTTACTAGTGCTATCATTCAAAAATTAAATGAAAGGCAAAAACCAATAATCTTTGTGCTGTGGGGCAATAACGCTAAAAGTGTGGCACAAAATATTGACACTGCGCGTCATTTTGTGCTTACTGCCGCTCACCCAAGCCCGTTATCTGCATACAACGGCTTTTTTGGCTGCAAACATTTTGGAAAAATAAACGAAATTTTGCACGCCTTAAATGAAGCACCTATTGATTGGGATTTGACAAAATAAAAACATCTAGTTTTTGCTAGATGTTTTTTATTACAACCAAATAACATAAATTGTTCTTGTTGTGTTGTAAGAAGATTTGATATTTTCACCTTTATTGTTAAAGTTTGATGACAAATAATTATTTATGGCTATGCGGTCAAAATTGTTTATATCTGGGCGAATTTCGATATCCAATCCGCTGATGCTTGCATTTTGCATAATTGTCTTAAGAGTTGCAAGTTGACTTGCGCTTTCGATATACAAATTTGTTGACAAAGTGCCATCTGTGACAACAGTGTTTGCATAATAGTTAAACATTGTTTCTGAGGTGTCTGTATTTGGGTTTGTTTCGTAGTGAGAGTTGTTTGTTATCATGGCATCTGTAACCAAATAATATGTGCGAGCAAGATATTCGGTATAATTATTTCCATCTTTTTGTGTCATATCTCCCCATGTTACATCAATGGTATACCATTCTTTTAGGTCATCATCGCCCACCAAATCGAGTGCCACTTTGTTCCATGCGTGGTTGCCACCATTTGCTGTGCCAGACACCTTGTAAATTGTTATGTCTTCAATACTTGCAAGCATAACAAAAGTTTTTGAAATTCCGTCACAAACAGCCTGACCATCATCAAACATAACACCCTCGATGTAAAAACCATCATATTTTGACAAGGTTGCTTGCGCGGTGTTTGGGTTTGAACTTTCTAACTGTTCGGTTAGATTTAATAGATTATAATCATATTTGACATTATAAGAAAGCCAATCATATATGGCATTAAGTTTTTGAAGTTCGGTCATGCTGTCGTTTATGATTTGCCTTAAAACTTCTTTACCACGCTCGTACACACTGCGTGCTGGGCTGTTGGTTGATGTAAACACAGGTTTATATCCATTTTGCAAGGCAACATATAATTGGTCACTATTAAACACAACAATAGATTTTGCTCGGTTGTTTATTAAAAAGTCGTCAAAGTCATTTTCGCGCGGAGTGTCTGTATAATGAATTGGCTGGATGTTATTTTTTTGTGTTACTGCAATAGAACCAGTGGCAACCATTGTTGGTGTGTTTGGATGAGAAAATGTAAGATTAAGCGTAACAACGCCTTCACCATTTATTGGCGTAGCATAAGAGATTGACATAATCTCGTTGTAACTACCCAATTGTGTGCGTACTGCTTCATTTACTGCAGCATTTGACAAGTAAGTGGAACAAAATTTAAGGTTTGTTAGACGATAATACATTGCATAAAATACTATGTTTTGAAGTTCGGCAGCATTATCTGCACAAAGGTCAAAATTATTATTCATGTATTCTAACTGCACTGCACTAATTGATGCTTTTGCAGTATTGCTGTACCACACAACACCATCTGAATAGGCAGAATCATAATTGTAAGCGTTGTTTGAGATTGCCTGAACAAATAATGATGTCATGTTGGTAGTGCTTAACAAAGATGATGTGCTTAAGTTTACGCTTGTTGCTGTTGTGCTGTAGGTTTTTCCTTCGGTTGTTGCAACAACATAAGAAGAAGCCCCAGGCACACTGCCCCAAGAAAGTGTTGTGCCACTAATTGTTGCGGTTGGTGTATCCAAATATCCTACGCTTTCAAAATCTATCCCGTCACTGTATATACTTGGAGCATAAGTTTCTAAATTTTCGGCATAGGCGCGAATTGTTACGGTGTATTCACCACCCTTTGTGATAGATGATGTAAAATCATAATCTGTATGTGTTGTGGTTTGATAAGTTGTATCGTGTGTGGTTTGGTTGTACAATTTTATCAAATAAAAACTAGCGTGTGACACAGAATTCCAAGAAACAATATACTTGTGATTTGATGTATCTAGCGACAAATTGGTTGGTTTGTTTAACTTTGTTTCGGGCACAACAAAACTAAATACTTCGGAAAACTCGGAGTCGTTGTAAAACAAACTTTTAGAATATGCCTTTACTTTGGCTGTATATGTGCCACTATCTTCTATGTACTTGGCAATATCCAAACTATTGTCACTTGTATAAATACTATCTTCATTTAATACTATTTCATACTTCGAAACGCTACTTTGCGAATTCCACTTTAGGGCATATCCGTCTATCGTGACAGTTGGAGTTTCTAGTGTGAAGATACAACCACTAAAAGCACAAACAAAACATAGTGTTAGTGCAAGCATTATTGAATTTTTTATCAGTTTTTTCATTGTTTACCTCATATTATTAAAGTTAAGCTGACATCATGGCGTACCAATCATTACTCCAACCTGGTGGAAGTTCTTGGTCTTCACCTAGTTTTTGACAAACCTCAACCTGAATTGTTGCGCCTACGCTTCGGCCACTCCATGCACCCTCTATGCTTGGGTCACCATTAATTTGAAATGAATCAAATACAAAAATCTTTTCATTTGGATGCAATACAAGTAAGTAATAAGCAACATTCGCGCTTGAATCAAGCCACCATTTTTCGTTGTCTACATTGCAACTCACTGACAAATCCTCAATATTTACGCCCCAATAATCTTTTCCTAATAAATAATCTAGCTTAACAAAAAAGCGCAAATAAAGATCGGTGTTTGTATTGTTTGTGACTGCAGGACTAACCTCAATATCTTTGTTTAGGCGTGCTTGGTTAATGTTTAGGCTTGTTGTGGTAAGCCCCATGCCCGACTGCGTATCTTCCCAATTAAACACAATATCACCCTCAACCGTTGTATCATTGGGGTTTAGGTTTCGTGTAAGCAAAAATGCAATATATATGCCTGAGGCAATTATTGCTATTATTAACAAAACAAGAATTAAGGCAATAATAAAACCACGATGACTTGGCCCCGCACTTAGGGTTAATGCCGCATCAAACTTGTTGATAAGTGCGCGCATTTTGCGGTGCTCGAAAAACCACAGTGTTTCGGGTATGCCATCTGCAAAAACATTTTCTACCCGTTTGTAGTGTTGGTCAGTAAAAAGCATTTCTTGTTTTACTTTTTTAATAGCCGCTTTGCCACTTTTGACCTTTGCAATATACTCTTTTATGATTTGTTTATCATTTTTGTGTATAACACGGTCTATCATTACGGGCTCTTGTGGTGTTGTGTAAGAATAACTGCTTGTTCTTGACAACAGTTCGTCAATACTTTTTTCTTTTGGTTGGGGCTGAGGGGCTGGCTGTGCAGAAGCCGGCTGTTGCTGTGCATTTGGTGCTTTTGCAACTTGAGAAGGAAGTTTTTTGGGAAGTTGTTTTGGAAGATTTTGTGGTTGCCTAGTTTGTTGTGAAGGCTTGACATTATCATTGTTTATATCCGCCATTATACTTACCTCCCTTTTTCTTTTGTGTATATTTTTGAAGTAAATATTTACACAAACTATTATACATGATAATTATATAAATATTTAACAAAAAAGACAAGTAAAAATAACCCGCTTTATATTATTTTATAAATCTTTGATGGTTTTTATACAACGGCAAAAACAAAAAATAGCACACTTTTGTATGCTATTTTATTGAAGTTTATTAAAATTATTTAACAATCTTTGTAACTACACCACTACCAACTGTGCGGCCACCCTCACGGATAGCAAAACGAAGTTGTTCGTCGATAGCTACCGGCTTGTCAAGTTCAACAGTCATGTCAACTGTGTCACCAGGCATAACAATTTCGACACCCTCAGGAAGTGTAATTCCACCTGTTACATCTGTTGTACGGAAGTAGAATTGTGGACGGTAACCAGTTACGAATGGAGTGCTG
>JAFTCZ010000013.1 GCA_017454425.1 Clostridia bacterium
ACCGAAGTGGGCTATGTTGGTCGAGATGTCGAAAGTATGATTCGTGACCTTGTCGAAACATCAATAAGGCTTGTAAAGGATGAAAAGTATGAAAAAGTTCGTTCTCAGGCAGAAAGCGTAGCCAATACAAAAATAAGAGACATAATGTATGCAAAAGCCAAAATGACAAAATCTGAAGAGCCCGAGAATTATAAAGATGTTTTGTTAAATGAGATTGCCGAACACAAACACGATGACGAAATGATAGAAATGGAAGTTGTTGATGCGCCAAAAGCCATCGAGATTATTCCGGGCAACCAAGACAGTGGCATAACCGAGATGTTGTCTGGTTTTATGCCAAAACGCAAGCGAATTCGCAAAATAAGCGTAAAACAAGCCCGCAACATTATTGTTGAAGAAGAAAGCTCAAAATTAATTGATATGGACGCAGTGCAAGAAGAAGGTATGCGCAGGGCCGAGCAAGAAGGCATAATCTTTATTGATGAAATTGACAAAATTGCTATGTCACGCGGAAACAATAGTGGTGCTGATGTATCACGAGAAGGTGTACAAAGAGATATTTTACCTTTCGTAGAAGGTTGCACTGTCAGTACCAAATATGGTATAATAAAAACAGATTATATATTATTTATTGCAGCAGGGGCTTTTCATGTATCTAATATCGAAGACCTTATTCCTGAACTTCAAGGCAGATTTCCTGTAAGGGTAGAGTTGGATAACTTGACTAGCAAAGAATTTTACAAAATTTTGTCAAAGCCAAAAAATGCAATTACAAAGCAACAAATAGAACTATTAAAAGTAGATAATATTAATCTAAGTTTTGATGACGAAGCGCTTAAGCAAATTGCCGATATTGCCGAACTTGAAAATGAAAGCAACGAAAACATTGGTGCAAGGCGCCTTTATACAATAATGGAAGCATTATTAGAAGAAATTAGTTTTGACGCAGGCGATGACCACCCACTTGTTGATGTTAAGGTGACAAAGCAGTTTGTTCTTAAAGTTTTGGGCTCTACTATTAAAAATTATGATATGTCAAAATATATAATGTAAGAGGTATTTATGGAACAAAAACCAAAAGGCACACGAGATATTTTGCCACAAACTATTAAAAAATGGCAATTTATGGAGGATATGGCGCGCAAACTTGCCGCCGTATACAACATAAAAGAAATTCGTACTCCAACTTTTGAAAACGAAACGCTTTACAATCGTTCGGTGGGCGCAACCAGTGACATTGTTACAAAAGAAATGTATGTTTTTAAGGACAAAGCGGGTCGAAACATGGCACTTCGCCCCGAGGGAACAGCAGGGGTTGTTCGTGCGTTTTTGGAAAATGGCATGTACAATGACGCCCAGCCAACAAAATTGTTTTATATTGCAAACAATTTTAGATACGAAAACACTCAAGCCGGCAGATATCGAGAATTTAGTCAATTTGGTGTTGAATATTTTGGCTCGGCCCAACCTATTGTTGATGCCGAAGTTGTTATTCTTGCCAATGATTATCTAAATTCGTTGGGGATAGAAAATGCACAACTGCAAATCAACAACATTGGTTGCCCAAAATGTCGTGCCGAATATAATAAAGCATTGCGTGATTTTGCACACAAAAATAGCGATAAATTGTGCTCAGATTGTCGCAATCGTATGGATACCAACCCTTTGCGTATGCTCGATTGCAAAAACGAAGCATGCCAAAAAATCTTTTTAAGGGCACCAGTTCTTAAAGACTTTTTGTGTGAAGATTGCAAAACTCACTATGCAAAAGTTTTGTCTATGCTAGAAGAGCGAGGCATCAATTTTGTACAGAATGACAAATTGGTGCGCGGACTTGATTATTATACAAGGACTGTTTTTGAGTTTGTTGTTGAACTAGAAGGCAAGCCTATCACAATTTGTGGCGGCGGTAGATATGATGGTTTGGTTAATGAAATTGGCAAAGTAGATGTGCCTGCATGCGGCTTTGGTTGTGGCCTTGATAGGATAGTTTATTTTGTTGATGAAACAAAAATGGCAAAAGATGACCTTGTTTATATTGCAAACACACAAGATATAACACAAGAGCAAGCCTATCAAGTAGCAGATATTTTAAGAAATGCTGGTATAACAACAGAGATTAATTTGACTGATAGGTCATTTAAGGCACAAATGAAGTATGCAGACAAAATTGGGGCAAACAAAGTTATTATTTTGGGCCAAAATGAGATAGAAACGGGTGTTTTTGTTGTTAAAAACCTAAGATTGGGCAGCGAATGCAGTGTTAATGCTTGTGATTTAATCAAATATCTCAAAATTGACAGCGAAGATATTAAAAAAATAACAAAAACTTATAAAGATTAGTTTGCTTTTTGGAAAAATTTGATATAATAGTTTTATAATATAAAGGAGAAAAACAATGGCGGAGATACAACATATCACAAAAGATAATTTTAATGAATTGGTTATTGATTCAAAAAAGCCCGTACTTGTAGACTTTTTTGCCACATGGTGTGGTCCTTGCAAAATGCTTGCACCAATATTAGAACAAGTTGCCGAAGAAATGGACGGTAAAGTTATTGTTGCAAAATTGGATATTGATGAGTGCATGGAACTTGCACAAGAGTATGGCATTATGTCTGTACCTACTATGATTTTGTTCAAAGATGGTGCAGAAGTTAGCCGAAATATTGGTTTTAGGGGCAAACCACAAATTATTGATATGATTAATTCAAAAATATAAAATAAAGAGTAAAAATACTCTTTTTTATTTTTTATTATTTTGGGTGTTTACAAAATAGAGGTTATGTGTTATAATTAAACAACAAAATATTATGGTATTTTGAGATTAAATTTCCAGCAAATAGGAGAGTTATATGAACAAAATTTATTTAGATAACGCTGCAACAACACCAATCTCTAGCGAAGTTCTTAATGAAATGATGCCTTATCTTACAATGGGATATGGCAACCCAAGTTCGGTACACGCATTTGGAAGAGAGGCAAAGCACGCGTTAGATGTCGCACGCGCACGAATTGCAAAAAGCATAGGTTGTGACCCTAGTGAAATATACTTTACAAGCGGTGCCACCGAGTCAAACAACTGGGCTCTTTATGGTATTGCAGAAGCAAACAGTGCTCGTGGAAAGCACATAATAACAAGTAAAATAGAGCACCCAAGCATATTAAATATGTGCAAACGCCTAGAAACAATGGGATATAGGGTAACATATCTTGATGTTGATAGTCAGGGCTTTGTAAGGCTTGACCAATTGATTCACAATTTGGATAGTGACACAATTTTGGTTAGCATAATGACAGCAAACAACGAAGTAGGCACAATTCAAAACTTGCAAGCAATTGCAAACATTGTTGGTGAAAAGGGCATTATTTTCCACACAGATGCCACACAAGCTGTTGGTGCGTTAAATCTTAATGTTCATGAGATGGGCATAGATGCATTAAGTTTAAGTGGGCACAAAATTAATGGGCCAAAGGGTGTTGGTGCATTGTATGTGCGAAAAGGTGTCAAAATTGCCCCATTTATGCTTGGCGGTGACCAAGAATATGGTTTGCGCGCTGGCACAAGTAATGTTGCGGGCATTGTTGGGCTTGGAAAGGCTGTTGAGATAGCAACTCGTGATATTATCACAAACAACAAAAAAATTCGTCAACTTCGTGATTATTTGATTTCTCAAATCACAAAAAACATTGATATGTGTTATCTAAATGGTCACCCAATTCAAAGATTGTCAAATAATGTAAACATTTCATTTGGAATGGTAGATGGTGAAAGTGTTATGATGTTGTTAGACTTGCAGGGTATTTGCGTATCTACTGGCTCTGCTTGTTCAGTAGGTTCTATCGAGCCAAGCCATGTTTTGCAAGCAATGGGACTATCAAATGACCTAGTTTCGGGCGCAGTAAGATTTACTTTGTCAAAATCAACTACAAAAGAAGAATTAGATATTGTGGTTGAGGCTCTTACAAAAATTGTGCAAAAATTAAGACAAATGTCTCCAATTGCAAAAAGCCAAGTTGGTACATTATAATAGGGAGGTAGTATAATATGTATAACGAAAAAATAGTACAAATCTTCCAAAACCCAACTAATGTTGGTGTTTTGCAAGGACACAACGCCCAGGGCACAACAACCAATAGTAGGACAAACGAGATTATAAGACTTTATTTGCTTATTAATGACAACAAAGTTCAAGAGGCAAAATTTAAGGCATTTGGTGGTGTAAATTGCATTGCAATGTGTTCGGTCGTATGTGATATTTTGATGGGAAAAAGTATTGAAGCAATAGAAAACATTGATGTTATTGATTTTGCAAGAGCATTAGGCCAATTGCCAGACAATAGCGGAGATTTGATTGCACAGATAAGACAAACAATTGCTTTGGCTGTTGCCGATTATTATAAAAGATTGGCAAAAGAACAGAAAAAATAAAAAATAGCCTGAATTTGCAGGCTATTTTTACATTTATTTACAATTATTATGTCCCAATTTTTGCACACAATAATGCTAGGAGGTGAGCATTATGAGATGTGATTTGCTACTTGGATTGATGCTTGGTGCCGTGGCCGGCATGGCACTAGTAGAGTTTTGCAAACCTGTCAAAGATGTGGTTGAGCAAGGTAAAGAAAAAATTAAGCAAACAGTACAAAAAATGTAATTAAGAGGGACAATCCCTCTATTTTTTGTTGTAACTAAAATATGTTAAAGTGTTGTGTTTTAGTTGCTAAAACTTTGTTGATATGATATATTATACTAACAAATCTAGGGGAGTATACTATGCCAAGAAAGATGGGGTTAGATTTAGGAGATGTCAATATTGGTATCGCTTTTAGTGACCCGCTGTGCATGTTTGCTAGTGGTTTTGAAAACTATCGCAGACGACAACTTGAATTAGATTTGGACTATATTGTTGGTTTGATACAGCAAAAAGATGTAGATACTATTGTTGTTGGTTTACCGCTTAATATGGATGGCACAAAAGGTGAAAGGGTAGAAAAAACTTATGCTTTTTGTGCCGAGCTTGCAAAAAAGACCAATGTGCCAATCGAATATGTTGACGAGAGGCTAACAACCGTTTCGGCCCAAAAATTGCTTATTTCTGCTGATGTACGCCGAGAAAAACGAAAAACAGTAGTAGATAAAATTGCCGCTAGTATCATTTTGCAAAGTTATTTGGACAAAAAAATTTAAGGAGTATATATTATGAGTGAAAAAATAGAAACCGACCCAATTCGTCGCCTTTTGGACCCAAAAGATAACGAGCCTATTGTTTTGTATGACGAAAATGACAATCAAGTAGAATTTGAGCAAATTGCACTTATTCCGCTAGAGGACAAGTTGTATGCCATACTTAAGCCAGCAAAAAAGATGGAAGGTGTTGCTGATGACGAGGCAATAGTCTTTAGTTTTCAAGAAGACGAAGAGCAAGCACCAATTTTGGTGGTAGAAGAAAGTGACAAGATTATTGACGAAGTATTTGATGTATACAACAAATTACTTGATGAAGAAGAGAAAAAACAAAAACAATCAAAATCTGACAAAAAATCAAAAAAAGCTGAATAAAACACCATTAATTTGATAATGTTTACAAACAAATAGGGCTAATTAGCCTTTTTTGTTTTTTTTGTTGATAAAACAAAAGCAAAAAAATTAAAATTCCACTTGATTTTAGTTATTTATTGTGCTATTATTGTTTTTGTTGAAATACACACCTAGTGCTATTGCAATGTCGTTGCCTACAAAATTGTAGGTTACATTGTGAGTTTTAACGCGTTAGGGAGGAATAAAAACGAAGGAGAATATAATTAAAATGGCTATTTCAATTAAACAATTATTGGAAGCTGGAGTTCAATTTGGACACCCAACTAGACAATGGAACCCAAAGATGAAGCAATACATCTTTGTTGCTCGCAATGACACACACATCATTGACCTCGAGCAAACTGTTGTTTTGGCAGAAAAGGCATACAACTATGTCCGTGATATGGCTGCTCAAGGCAAAACCGTGCTTTTTGTGGGCACAAAAAAGCAAGCATGTGATGCAATTAAAGAAGAAGCAGAGCGTTGTGGAATGTACTATGTAAACACTCGTTGGCTTGGTGGTACACTTACAAACTTTAAGACTATTCGTTCTCGTATTGATCATATGAACAAGCTTAATCAAATGGAAAAATCTGGTGAGTTTGACCTTTTCCCTAAAAAGGAAGTATTAAAAATGCGTGCAGAACGCGACAAACTAGAGAAGAACTTGCTTGGAATAAAAGACATGACAAGTCTTCCTGGTATGTTGTTTGTTGTAGACCTTAAGAAAGAAAGTATTGCAGTAAAAGAAGCAAGAATGCTTGGTATTCCGGTTGTTGGTCTTGTTGACACAAACTGTGACCCAGAACTTGTTGATGTTGTAATTCCTGGTAACGATGATGCTATTCGTTCTGTTAAATTGATTGCTGGTATGGTGGCAGACGCTATTCTTGAGGCAAAGAATGGCGTAAGCATGGCCGAGGCTAATGCTGACGAGCAACAACAAGTTGCAACTGCCGCAAACGAGGCTGTGGCAGAAGAACCTGCTGCAACACCAACAAAAAAGGTGTTTAAGAAAGCAGAAGAAACAGTAGAAACAAAAAAAGAAGTTGCACCAAAAGCCGAAAAGGCAGAAAAAGCAGAGAAACCTGCAAAGAAAGAAAAACCTGCTACTGAAAAGAAAACAACAAAAAAGCCTGCAAAAGCAGACAATGAATAAAAATTTGGAGGAAATTATGAAGGCATCTGTACAAGATATTCAAACACTACGCGCAAGAACACAAGCAGGTATGTTGGACTGCAAAAAGGCTCTTGAGGCAACTGATGGAGATATGGAAAAGGCTGTTGCATGGCTTCGTGAAAGCGGACTTGCAAAAGTTGCAAAAAAACAAGATCGCATTGCTGCTGAAGGAATTGTAGAATCTTACATACACATGGGTGGAAAAATTGGGGTTTTGGTCGAAGTAAACAGTGAGACCGACTTTGTCGCTCGTGGCGAAAAACTTAAGGAACTAGCTCACAACTTGTGTTTGCAAGTTGCTGCATCAAAACCTTTGTTTGTTAGCCGCAGCGAAGTAACACCAGAAGCAGTAGAAAAAGAACGCCAAATTTATACTCAACAATGTCTAAATGAGGGCAAGCCCGAGCAAGTTGTTGCCAAAATTGTAGAAAACAAACTTAATAAGTACTATGAAGAGGTTTGTTTGCTCGAACAACCATACTTTAGAGATGGTTCAAAGAAAATTCAAGACCTTGTCAACGAAACAAGCATGGTGCTAGGAGAAAAAATCAGTGTACGCCGTTTTGCACGCTTCGAAATGGGCGAGGGCCTTGAGAAAAAGGTTAATGACCTTGCTGCCGAAGTCGCAAAAGAGCGCGGATAATATTGTTTTTTATAATATTTGACATAGTATATAAAAAATGTTCCAATAAGGAACATTTTTTGTTTCAAAATTAATTGCCAAAATGCTAAAAAACTAGTAAAATTATATAGTTAAAAGGAAGGAGAGATAAATTATGTTTAATAACCAAGATTTACAACTATATGGTGACTTAAAAGCAAGATTGCAAAGAGCGATGGACCATTATGACAGTGAATTAAATGCCATTCGTGCAGGACGAGCAAATCCAAAACTGCTTGATAAGGTTGTTGTAGAATATTATGGCAACATGACACCTCTAAATCAAATGGCCAATATTGCTGCAACCGACCCTCGCACAATCACTATTTCACTTTGGGATATTACCGCCTTAAAAGATGTATTAAAGGCTATTCAGGCAAGTGGTTTGGGCCTTAACCCAAGTGATGACGGAAAAGTTATTCGTTTGCATGTACCTGCGCCAACCGAAGAGCGTAGAATGGAACTTGTTAAGATGGTCAAGAAAATTGCCGAAGATACACGCGTAAATATGCGCAATGCAAGGCGTGATATTCTTGACCAATTTAAGGCACTTAAGAAAAACAATGAAATCACCGAGGGTGACATGGCTAATGCCGAAAAAGAAGTACAAAAAATACTTGATAATGCTATTGCACAGGTTAACAAAGCACTTGAAAATAAAGAAAAAGATATTATGGAAGTGTAGTTTATTATATAACATACTTGGATATAATATTAACACAAACAAATAGCAATATGTTTTTTATATGCGTATAATAATCAAAAAAGGGGTAACTGATGAGTTTGGCTTTTGAAAAGAAATTAAAAGTTAATCGAAAACTAGATTTACATAAATTGCCACAGCATATTGCTATTATTATGGACGGCAATGGCAGATGGGCAAAAAGACGAGGTTTGCCACGAAGTTTTGGGCATAGGGCCGGTTTTGAAAATATCAAAAGAATTGTCGAACATGTTTACAAATTGGGCATACCATATATAACTTTTTTTACATTTTCTACCGAGAATTGGAAAAGACCACAAGATGAAATTGATGGAATATTTAATCTTGTTCGTGACCACTTAAATAATGACAAGGAAGTTCAAAGGTTTTTGGATAATGATATCAAGCTTGTTACGATGGGCGACCTTACAAAGTTGCCATCAGACTTGCATCATAAAATTGTCGAAGTAGCACAAAAAACCCAAAATGCCCAAAAACTAACGCTTAATCTGGCTATAAACTATGGGGGCAGAGATGAAATATTAAAAGCCATCAACCTTGCCATAAAAGATGGAAAAGTGCTAAACTCGTCAAAAGAATTTGAAAAATATCTCTATTCAAAAGATTTGCCTGACCCCGATTTTGTAATACGAACTAGCGGTGAGTTGCGCATAAGCAACTTTATGCTTTATCAAATGGCATACAGTGAATTTTATTTTACAAAAACCTATTGGCCAGATTTTGGGCCAAAACAACTAGAGTTGGCACTTATTGATTATCAAAAGCGTCAACGCCGATTTGGGGCAGTGAAATAAACAAAGGAGAAAATTATGGCTAGTGTATTAGATGATAACAAACAGCCAACTTTACCTCAAAACCCTGCACATTATAAGCAAAGAATTTTGTCTGCGACATTTATTGTGCTAGGATTGTTAACCTTTTTTGCTTTGCGAATTTGGGTAAATGTATATGCATTTGATTTGTTAATTGGCTTTTTAATGATAATTAGTGCATACGAAGTTGATAATTTATTGCACAAAATGGGCAGGCCTACATATTTTGTTGGGTTTGGTCTTTACCCTTTGTTTGCTTTTTTGGCAGTTCTTGTTTGCTTATCAATGGGCCTAAATCTTATGTGGTATGTGCTTATTAATATATTAGTAATTGCTGTTTTGTGGTTTGGAATGGCGTTTTTGCCTTTGATGGCACCAAAAACAGCGCACAAAAACCGCATAAATGATGGCTGCAAATGTGGTATTGTAAAATACAGCATAGTAAAAAGCCTAAATACATGTTTTGTTTGTGTTTGGCCCGTATTATTGTTTAGCTTTGCATTTGCTATTAATCACTTTAACAGTTTTGAAATGGCAGTAAATCAAGACTTGCTTTCTTATCCAGCTGTTAGTGGTGCTGATGTTGGTATTGTTGGTCTTGTGTTGTTGTTTGTTACAACAATGCTTGCAGATACTTGTGCTATGTTAACCGGAAGGATAATAAAAACAGCAAAAATTAATATTCAAAAACTTGGTCCGGGAAAATCATGGAGTGGCTTGTTTGGTGGAATATTTGGTGGTGTTTTGGGCGCGTTGCTTGTTTATTTGGTGTTTCAATTTAGTTCAAATTATGCCGCCTTGTTTGATTTGGTTAACTTAAATGCAGGATATTTTGCAATAATTGGGCTTTTGTGTGGAATATTTAATATGCTTGGGGATATTTTTGCTTCTTTCTTCAAAAGGCGAGCAGTTGTCAAAGATTTTAGCAATCTTATTCCGGGACATGGTGGCGTAATGGACCGCATAAATGGCTTGGTTGTTAATAGTTTTTGTGTTTTTGCCATATTGTTGTTTGTTTTTGCATAATTTAATTGAAGATTAGGAGGTAGTTTTGCTGTCAACATTAGCAAGTTTTGCCAGTGTTATGACCACAATTTTGTATGTTATATTAGCAATAATTGTGCTAATGGTGATGATAACTATTCACGAACTTGGTCATTATACTATTGGTAAAATATTCAAATTTAAGATAAACGAGTTTTCAATTGGTTTTGGCAAGGCCATATTTAGTAAAAAGTGCAAATCTGGTGAAATTTTTAGCATAAGACTTATTCCGCTTGGTGGATATTGTGCTTTTGTGGGCGAAGACGAAGAAACACAAAATATTGAAGGGGCCTTTAATACCAAACCACCATGGCAAAGGTTGCTTGTTCAATTGGGAGGCGTACTTTTTAACTTTTTGTCCGCCATTATATTTGCTTTTATTTTGCTTGTAAGTTTTGGTTATGATCTTCCTAAAGTTAACGAAGTTGGTGCACAATATCAACAACAAGCCGAGGCGGGGCATTATGATATTGTGCAAGCTGATGATGTTATATTAAAAATAGGCGACAGTGATGTTAGTTTTGTTTCGGGCAATTCGTATGTCGAGTTAATATCATCTTATTCGGTTGGTGACACTTTCTCAATGACGGTTAAGCGTGAGGGCGAAATTGTGACACTTGAAAATGTTACAAAGTATTATCGAATAAATGAAGATGGTGATTATATTGATGCCTCAGGAAATGTCGTAAGCCTCGAAGATGCCGACTCATCTGGCGTTTTGGGTATAACAAAATCTTCGGCATATGTTTATAGTTTTGGCGAGGCTTTTGTAAACTGTGTGCCTCTTACGGGTGTTATGGCCTGGAAAGTTTTATCTTTTTTGGGACAGTTGTTTACGGGGCAAGTAGGGCTTAAGGATGTTGGTGGGCCAATCACCACAATTTCTACCATGGCCGAATATACCCACAGCAATATTGCCAATCTATTTGTATTTTTACCATTCATAGCAGTAAACTTGGCGGTCTTTAATATTTTGCCAATTCCTTCTCTTGACGGAGCCCGCATGGTGTTTACCACAATAGAGTGGATTAGGCGCAAGCCAATTAATCGAAAAGTTGAAGCATATATTCACTTTGTAGGATTGATGATTTTGCTTGCATTTGTGGTTATTGTTGATTTTTATCATTTAATATTTTGAGTGAGGGAGAATTGTGAACTTAAGACAAACATTAGAAAAAGAAGGATATACCCAAGATAAAGTTAAAATTGAAGATGTTCAGTATGACAAGCAAAAAAACACTTGTGATCTTTGTTTTGTTTACGCCGAATGGAATATCTTAAATGATGAGCAAAAAGCACAAATTGTTGATATTTGTCACTTGGTTATGAGTGATGTTGCAAACATAAATGTAAAATTTAAGGGCGCATATGTAGATAAAGATATTTTATATGGCTTGTTTGTGCAGTTTTTGGATAAGCACTATAAGGCATTAAAAGGAGTTTTTGATGCTGATAATGTGCTTTTTAGCAAGCAAGATAAGACAATTACGATCACATTAAAAACAGATAAAATCACCGCAGACATGTTAAAAACAGGCACTTTTGTGCAAGAATTGTCACGATTTATGAAAGATGAGTGTTTTTATAATTTTGATATAGTGATAGATGGCTCGCTTGTTTGCGACCCAAGTGTATTAAACAACCGCCCAACAACAGGAAGCACTCTTGCTTGGGCGTTAGACCAAGAAAAACAACTTAATAAACTAATAGTTAGTGATGTAGAGTATTTAATGGGCAAGCCAATCGAAGATGCTCCGCAGTTTATTTTGACCGCCAAAGAACATGATGGAGAAGATATGACTTTGTGTGGGGTTGTGTCATTTTTTACTGAATCAACTTACAAAAAGAAATCTCGCAATCCAGAGATCGAGCCTGTTGATGCCGTTAGATTTTCATTTAATTTGACAGATGCAAGTGGTTTTATAAGAGTTGTTATGTTTCCTAATGAAAAAGATGCAAATAAGTTGCGACTTATAAAAGATGGGCAAGAATTAATTATATCGGGTACAATAAGCAATTATAATGACCAACTTAGTTTTCGTGGGCGCAGCGTTTCGACATGCAAAATTGTAAGCAACGAAATACATTATTGTTATCGAAGTGCAAATGATAAATACAATGTTGTATCTCCTCTTCCATGGGTCGAAGTAACCCAAATGGATTTGTTTAGTATGATTGAAAACAATGTATCTGACTACTTAAAAAACAATACAATTGTCATGTTTGACCTAGAAACAACAGGGTTAGACCCAGATAGATGTACAATAACTGAAATTGGCGCGGTAAAAATTAAAAACGGTAAATGTGTTGAAACATTTCAAACTTTGGTTAATCCGCAAATGCCCATACCAAGAGAAGTTGTCGAAAAAACGCATATTACTGATGAAATGGTTAAAAGCGCACCAACAATTGATCAAGTTATGCCCGATTTTTATAAATTTGCAGATGGTTGTATATTATCGGCGTACAATATTAGTTTTGACTATGCGTTTCTTAAAAATATTGGACATAAATTAAGATTTAAGTTTGAAAACGAACAAATTGATTGTCTTGATGTTGTTCGTCGTAAAGTTGCTTCTCTTAGCAACTATAAACTAGCAACAGTAAGTAAGGCGCTTAATATTGAACTAAAAAATGCGCACCGTGCATTGGCAGATGCCTTGGCTGCTGCAAAAGTTTTTATAAAACTGATGTAAAAGTATTGCAATTTATATTAAACTGTGTTACAATAACATCATAGTTAAGGCAAGATTATGAGTGGGGGTTTCCCACTCATAACTTTTAGATAGCCAAGACAATATTTTAAGGAGATTTCATAATGATTAGCAGTAAGGACTTTTTTATAGCACTTGACTTGTTGGAAAAAGAGCGAAAAATTGACCCTGATTATTTTATTAAAGCACTAGAAAGCGCATTAACAAGCGCCTATAAAAAGAATTTTGGTGAGGCACAATCAGCCGAAGTCAAGCTAAACCCCGAAAAAAACACCATTAAGGTTTTGGCATACAAGACAGTTGTCGAGGAAGTAGAAGACCCAGACAAGCAAATATCTCTTGCAGATGCAAAAGCACTTAAGTCAACCTATAAAATAGGTGATATGGTTAGTCAAGAAGTTACACCGAAAAACTTTGGGCGTATTGCAGCACAAACGGCACGCCAAGTTGTTATGCAAAAACTTCGTGAAGCCGAGCGCACAATGATAAATACTGATATTAATTCACACAGTGAGCAACTAACCACAGGAATTGTTCGCCGTATTGAAGGGCCAGATGTGTATTTAGAATTGGGTGGATTTAAGCAAGAAGGAATTTTGTCTCAGCGTGACATGATACCCAACGAGCAATTTAACATAGGTGACCGCGTAAAGGTTTGCATCAAATCTGCAAAAACAAGTTTTAATGAAGACACATTAATTCAAGTTACGCGTACAACAGTTGGCTTTGTTCGTAAATTGCTAGAACTTGAGATACCAGAGATTGAATCTCATGATATTGAAATAAAAAATATGGTGCGAGAGCCAGGTCAAAGAACAAAAATTGCGGTATTTAGTGCTGACCGCAATATTGACCCAGTTGGGGCATGCATAGGAAATCGCGGTGCTCGTATAAATACTATTATTGATGAATTGCATGGCGAAAAAATTGACATTGTTCGCTGGTCAGATGATATATTCGAGTTTATTGCCGCGGCATTAAGTCCTGCCGAGGTGATTTCTGTTGAAATTGACGAGACTACAAAATCAAGCAAAGTTATTGTGCCTGATACAAAATTGTCATTGGCAATAGGCAAAAACGGTGTTAATGTTCGTCTTGCTGTTAAGTTAACTGGCTGGAAAATAGATGTAAGCAGTGAGTCAAAGGCAAGAGAATTAGAAAATTCGACTACTGTACAAAACACAATAAACAACGACATCACAATAGATGATGCAGATGTGATAGATTCAAACATTATGGACGAATTGGATACCCTTGATTAGGAGGTGAAGTATGCCAAAAGATGCACATATACCAACACGCATGTGTGTTGTTTGTATGCAAATGTCTCCCAAAAAAGATTTAATTAGGCTGATGCAAACTCAAAATGGCAATATCTTAATAGATTTTTCGCAAAAGAAGGGTGGAAGAGGTGTTTGGATACACAAATCAAAAGAATGCATTGATTTGGCCAAAAAACGAAAAAGTCTCGAGCGAAAGTTTAAGAAACAAATTCCGGATAATATTTTTGAGGAGTTAAATAAAATTGTCAGTTGATGAGAAAAAGATATTTAGTTATGTCAATTTTGCAATAAAAGCAAAAGAAGTTGTGTACGGAATTGACAACATAAAAACATCTCGTGCCAATATTTGTTGCCTAATCTTGTCAAAAACCGCGTCAAAAAACCTTTTAGATGCTACAACCAGATTTTGTCAACAAAAAAATATACCTTATTTAATCACCATCAAATACACCCTAGATGAATTGTTGCACACCAACAATTGCAAAGTCATAGGTATTACAAATCAAAATATTGCACAACAAATCATATACTTAAAAAACCAATAAGGAGTAAGAATTGGAAAGCAATCAAGTAAAGAAAACAAAAACTTTTGATAATTTGCGCACATTATCTTTAATTAATAACAATGAACTTGTTCGAATGAGTGAAAGCACAAAAAAAATGCGTTTGCAGATAGAAAATATCAGCAAAAACATTAGAGAGTTTATCAAATCAAAAGAGATAACCACTTCTAGTGCTGAAATTCCTCAACAAACAGTTACACCTAGACAATCCCTAGGTGATTCTCAGTTTAACCTTTCAAAGCCAAGTGACAAGTTTCGTGAGCGTAAAGACATATTGCAAAAGACCTTTAAGCAAAACGATTCAAAACCAAGTGCCAAGCCAATGGCACAGGGCAAATTTCAAAAGCCACAAGGGCAAAAACCCGCTTTTGCAAAACCTATGTTTGAAAAGGGTGCATCAATGGATAGGGCAGAAGATGTCTTTAACAATTCTCAAAGGCGCACTTTTGATAACAAACGCAAAAACGAGCGTGACCAAAGGCGTGATTTTGATGACAGCCGTGAATTAAAAACTCGCAAAAACATGGCAAGACGAGGTTTGATTGAAGAGGACGAAATTACCGCTCGCATAAGAAGCAACCGCAAAATCAAAACCAAAAAAGTTCAAGAAGAAAATGTGGTTGTTGCTCCTACAATTACTCACGCAGTTATCACAACCGAAACAATAACTGTCAAACAATTGTCCGAAAAGACAGGAAAGAGCATTTCCGAAATCTTAAAACAACTTATGGTTTTGGGTATAATGTCAAATGTTAATAGTACAGTTGATTTTGCAACAGCCGAATTAGTTGCAAGTGAATTGGGCGTAGTTTTAGAGCAAAAGTTAGAAAAGAGTTATGAAGAACAAATGAAAGATGATTTTGTTGATGTCGAATCTATTGAAGACCCAACAAAATTAAAGGCACGCCCACCAATTGTTACTATACTTGGTCATGTAGACCATGGTAAAACAACTTTACTTGATTATATCCGCAAAACTCATATTGCTAGTGGTGAGGCAGGTGGTATTACACAACACATTTCTGCATATCAAATTGAAACTATGAATAGGCAAATAACCTTTATTGACACACCGGGACATGCTGCGTTTTCTGCTATGCGTGCAAGAGGTGCGGCTGTTACTGATGTTGCAATTTTGGTTGTTGCGGCTGATGATGGTGTAAAACAACAAACAATTGAGGCAATTCATGACATCAAAGAAGCAAAAGTGCCTATGATTGTTGCAATTAATAAGATTGATAAGCCAGCTGCTAATGTCGAGCGTGTAAAAGAAGAATTGGCAAAATATGATGTTATGCCCGAAGAATGGGGTGGTGATACCATATTTGTTCCAATTTCTGCACTAAAAGGTCAGGGTGTGGACCAACTTTTAGAAATGATTCTTTTGGTTGCTGACATGAAAGAGTTAAAAGCCAATTATGATAACAAAGCTTTTGGAATGGTAATTGAAGGTAAACTAGATAAAGGAAAGGGCCCAATTGCTACTGTTATTATCCTTAATGGAACGCTTAAGGTGGGTGATACTGTTATCAGCGGTATGCACATAGGAAAAGTTAGGGCCATACTTGATGACACCCAAAAAAGAATTCGCACAGCAACCCCAAGCAAGCCTGTTTCTATTCTTGGTTTGGACGGAGTGCCAAATGCCGGTGATAAAATGTATGCTGTTGATGACAAAATGAGTAAAAAAGTGCTTGAAGAGCGTCGTCGCAAGTTGCAAGCCGAATTAATTAACGCGAAAACCACCTTGTCAACCGAAGAATTTTTGGCTAAAAACGCAAAAGATGAAAAGAAAGTTTTGTATGTTATTGTTAAGACTGATGTTCAGGGCTCTTTCGAGGCACTGACAAGCATGCTTAATAAAATTGAAAACGAAGAAGTTCGCGTTGAGTGCATACATGGTGGCGTTGGTGCAATTAACGAAAATGATGTATTACTAGCAAAATCTGCAAATGCAAAACTTGTTGCATTTAACACACGACCTGACAACAAAGCACAAGAATTAATCGAACAAAACAAAATGGAAGTTATCAAGTCTAGTATTATTTATGAGATAACAGACAAAATCACTAAAATTGCAAAAGATATGCGCACACCAATCTTTGAAGAGCGTATTATTGGGCATTGTGAAGCAATTCGCATCTTTAAGATAAGCCGTATTGGTACTGTTGCTGGTTGTTTGGTTAAGGACGGAAAAATTGCAAAGAATGCAAAAATTAGACTACTTCGCAATGGTGAAAAATTGGTAGAAACAACAATTACTACCTTGCAAAGAGAAAAACAAGATGTCAAAGAAGTCAGCCAAGGTATGGAATGTGGAATTAAGATGGAAGGCTGGAATGATATTATTCTTGGCGATGTGATTGAAGCATTTGTTATGGAGCAAGTAGTTCGCGATTAGGAGGAAAGTCGATGAAACAAACACGACAAGAGCGTATTAACAGTGAAATACGCAAAGAACTAAGTGACATTTTATCAAATAAGATAAATGACCCGCGAGTAAAAGGAATTATCAGCGTTCCGTCAGTTGAAATTTCTAGTGACCTCAGCCACTGTAAGATAAATTTGAGTATTTTTAGCGGGGATAAGGCACAAGATGATAAGACTTTTGAGGCAATATCTTCAATGTCTGGTTTTATTCGTAAAGAATTGGCAAAAAAAGTAGATTTACGAATTATGCCAGAATTGCTTTTTAGACAATACAAAGGCTTTGAAGAAAACGAAAAAATAAACAAATTAATAGAAAAACTTAATAAAACTTCGGAGGAATAAATTGAAATCTGTTTTCGTAAAACAATTGTTAACAATTGCAAAAAACAAAAAAGTGGCAATAATGGGACACAGGTCATCAGATTTTGATTGTATTTGCTCTTGTATCGCTATGCATATGATTTTGAAACAATTCAACATATCTAGCGATATTTTTGTTGAAGAAGACCTCTCAAGTGTTTTCAAAAAATTTTTAGGAAATATCAAATTTTTGACCAAAAATAAAGAAAAATATGATGTTTGTATTTGTGTTGATTGTTCTTCTACTTCGTTAATACCCGAAAATCTAGCCCCAATTTATGCCGAAGCAAAAGATACTTTTGCGATAGATCATCATGTTACTAACAATAAATTTGCAAAGTATAATTATGTAAAAACTCTGAGCAGCGCTTGCGAAGTTATTTATGACCTGTTTGGCACAAAAATAAAAATGACAAAAGAAATTGCTCGTGCGCTATACTTGGGCATATATACAGATACGGGTGGTTTTAAGTATTCAAACACCACAAGTAAGACATTTTTTGTGCTGTCAAAACTATTAAAGATAGATATAAAAGCAGATGAAATTGTGCATGACTATGTTGATAATGTCGAAAAAACTAGTTTCGAATTGACAAGATGTGCTTTTAATTCGGTACAATTTTACTACAACAATCAAATTGCTGTTTCTATAATAACCAAACAAGATTTTGATAAAATTGGGGTTAAAAAGGATAGTGCAAAATTTATGCAAGCATATTTGCAAAACATTGAGGGCGTAAAGATTGCAATAACTGTGTCCGAACAAACTCCAAAAGAATATCACATAAGTTTGCGTACGGCGTGTGATGATGTCGATGTATCAAGTATTGCCACGCGTTTTGGTGGTGGCGGCCATGTGCGAGCAAGTGGCCTAAGCCTAAAGGGTGAGTACAAAAGAGCACTAAATGCACTTTTGATGGAGTGCAAAAAAGTATTAAAAGGTAAGAATAATTAGTGATAGGTTTTTTTAATATCAACAAACCTAGCGGGGTGTCTTCGGCACAAGTTGTTGCAAAAATTAAGCACATGTGCCCAAAAGCCACAAAAGTGGGGCATATGGGCACGCTAGACCCTATGGCCTCGGGTGTTTTGCCAATTGCTGTGGGAAGGGCAACAAGGCTGTTTGATTTGATGCAAAACAAGCAAAAAGAATATATTGCAACCTTCAAATTTGGCTATTCAACCAACACTCTTGATGCAACAGGTGAGATTGTAGAAAAAACTAATGTTTTGCCAAGTGCAAAAGAAATTGAGGCTGTTTTACCAAGTTTTGTGGGCGAGATAGAACAAATCCCGCCAAGTTTTAGTGCAAAAAATGTTGAAGGAACTCGTGCATATAAATTGGCACGAAATGGCAAACAAGTTGTTCTAAAATCCTGCAAAGTAAAGATTTTTGATATACAGTTATTGAAAGAACTTAAAAAAGATGAGTTTGTGTTTAAGATTGTGTGCGGAAGTGGCACCTATATTCGCAGCCTTTGTCGTGATATTGCATCAAAACTAGGCACGCTTGCCACTATGACGGCATTGATAAGAACAAAAACAGGTAATTTTGATATTGGAGCAGCAAAAAATTTTGCTTGCATAACAGCAAAAGATATTGTGCCAATAGATGAAGTGTTTGATTATCCAAAAATAACACTCATGGGTGATGAACTAACAACACTTTTGCAAGGTAAAAAAGTTTGTTTTTCGCAACAAAACGGAATGTTTTTTGGGATATATGATAATAAAATACAACTAGTGCTAAAAATTAAGAATGGCATATGTGTAGATAAAATTTGGTTGAGGTAATTTATGATTAGATTTGGGCCATCTGGCAATAGTGAACAGTTTTACAAAGACGGACACAAGTCTTCTTTAGAAGCCCCAAAATGGTTGCATGATATGGGCTTAAATGCTTATGAATATTCTTTTTCATTGGGGCAGTTCTTAAGTGACGAAAAGGCTGCTTTGATAAAAGAGGAAGCAGAAAAATATGACATAAAAATTAGCGTGCATGCACCATATTATATCAATTTTTGCAATCCAACCGAACAGGCGCGCGAAAATAACAAAAAGTTCTTGTACAATTCGGCACATTGTCTTAAATTAATGGGAGGCAATCATGTTGTTTTTCATTCGGGTGCACAAATGAAAATGACTAGGGAAGAGGCTTTGTCAAATCTTGAAAAGAATATAAAAGACTTTTTGCAAGAATATGAAAGCGAAAAAGAGTTTGAAGGGATTTATCTTTGCCCCGAAACTATGGGCAAATATAGTCAAGTTGGCAACCCTGCTGAAATTTTTAATATTTGCACATATTCGCCTCGTTTAATTCCTACTCTTGATTTTGGACACATAAATTGTATTATGCAAGGGAAATTAAAAACAAAACAAGACTACAAAGACATCTTAAATTTGGGTATTGATACTTTGGGGTTTGAGCGAATGAAAAACTTTCATGTGCATTTTTCGAAGATTAAATTTAACGAAAAAGGCGAAATCGCTCATCAAATACTAGATGACATACAGTTTGGCCCTGATTATATACCAATGATTGATGCTGTATTAGAGATGGGGTTGACGCCTGATATCCTTTGCGAATCGAAGGACACACAGGCACTTGATGCACGAAAAATGCAACAATACTATGCAAAAAGGCGTTGATTTTTCGCTGTTTTTGTGGTAAAATTATAAAAAATTTTTAAGGAGCAATTTTATGATTACTGCAACAGATTTAAGAAAAGGAACATGTTTTGAATGGGACGGGCAAATTTATAGTGTTATGGACTTTCAACACAACAAGCATGGTCGTGGTTCTGCCGTTGTTTGGGTTAAGATGCGCAATATTCAAACAGGTGCAAGCCGTGAAAATACATTCAATCCAACAGATAAGTTCGAACAAGTAAGTTTTGAAGAAAAACAAATGACCTATCTGTACAACGATGGTAACATTTACTATTTTATGGATCCTGTTACTTACGAACAATATCCTTACAACAAATCACTTGTTGAAGATGCATTGCCATACATTTTGGAAAACACAAATGTTATTGTAAAGTTCTTTAAGGGCGAAGTATTTAGCGTATCTCCTCAATTATTTGTTATCCTCGAGGTTACTGCAACCGAACCGGGTTTGCAAGGCGATACAACAAAAGCAACTTTCAAGCCAGCAACTCTTGAGACAGGTTTGCAAATACAAGTGCCTTTGTTTGTAAACAATGGTGACAAAATAAAAGTTGACACTCGCACTGGTGAATATGTCGAGCGTGCATAATAAATATAAGAAGATAACTTGGGTTGTCTTTTTTATTTTTTGGTTGTTCTAACATTTATTTAATCTTAATAAACTATTTTGAGGAGGTGAGAGATATTTTACAAAATATTTTGCCCCCAAGATTTGCACAAGCTCTTCGACATATTAACAACAATTTAATCAGTGAATTAAGATTAAGAGAAAACAAACCGGCAATATTGTGGGGCTCGCAAAAGTTTTTTTTGACAAACGACGGCGTATCATGTGATGAAAGAAATGCGCTAATACCTACAACAAAAGAACTTGATGACATAGTTTTCAATGCCAGTGAACATAGTATTTATGCACATAATGATGAATTGTGTATGGGATATTTGACTTTGCAAAATGGAATAAGACTAGGTATTGCTGGACAGGTGGTTGTTGATAAAGGTGTTGTCAAAACTGTCAAAAATGTATCATCAATTAACATTCGCTTTGCTCGTGAAATAAAAAACTGCAGCCTTAATAGCCTAAGATATATTGCTGATGCCAACCACGGCATATGCAATACCTTGGTGATTGCACCGCCAAATGGTGGCAAAACAACTTTTATTCGTGATTTGTGTTATCAAATATCAAATAAAAACCTGGCAAATAATGTTTTGCTTATTGATGAGCGAAACGAAATTTCGGCAAGTGTGAACGGACACGCAACCTTAAATATTGGTGAAAATACTGATGTGTATTGCGGTTGTACAAAACAATTTGGAATTATTAATGGCATACGCACAATGTCGCCAAATATTATTGTTTTGGACGAAATCTCTACTGCGGCAGATGTTGGTGCGCTTGATTATGTGGTCAGCACTGGAGTAAAAATTGTAGCAACTATGCATGCTGATAATTTTGAAAGCTTAACACAAAAACCTTTATATCAACATTTTAGCAAATTGCAATTATTTGAACGCTTTGTTGTGCTAGAGCGTTGTGGGGCAATGTGTCAAGTTGCAATGATTTATAATCAGGCAGGTGTTTGCCTTTTTTGTAGGGGATAAATGAGCATTATATTTAGTTTTGTGATAGCTGTTTTATCATCAATTTGTGTTATTAGCTTTTCGATAAAATACTATGCAAGGCAAAAGTTTTTTGTTGAATTAAATGATTTTTTACAAAATCTTAATACAAATGTTGCCTTTTTGCAAAATAACATTCATCAAGTAATTGCAAAAAGCAATACAAATAGTTTGATTTTTAACAATATTTTGCAAAGTTATGATAAATTTTTATCAACAAAAGATGAAAAGGTTTTTAATACTGAGATTAATCAAGAAAAACTAATTTTACAAAGTGATAGGTCACAATTAATAGAATACTTGTTATTTTTGGGCCATGCTGATTGTGAGACACAAACTTTTAAGACAAATGCATTTTTGCAATACACAAAACAGCGTAAAGAAGAAGTAGATAATGATGTACACACAAAAGCAATATTAATTCAAAAATTGGGTATTATTGCAGGACTTATGATTTTTATTTTGTTGTTGTGAGGAATACATGGGCATAGAAATTATATTCAAAATTGCAGGCATAGGGATTATTATTGCAGTAGTGGCACAAATATTAAAACAGGCAGGCAAAGAAGAAATTGCCACACTTTGCACTCTTGCGGGTTTGATTGTTGTTTTGTTGATGGTTATTGATATGATTAACGAGTTGTTTACTTCTGTGCAAAATTTGTTTTATCTGTATTAAAAGTTAGTGCAAAACGAGTAATTTTATGATTGAAATGCTAAAAATTATCGGTATAGGCCTAAGTCTTGTAATAGCAGTTACGATAATACGCCAAACCCGTCCAGAACTAGGACCAATAGTATTGATGGCTGGCGGAATAGTATTGTCACTTTGCATTATTGATATGCTTGAAGATGTTTTTGGGGTATTTACAAAAATTTTGGAAGTAACAAAAATTGATGCAAGCCTGTTTGTTATATTATTAAAAATAGTTGGGATAGGTTATTTGACTGAGTTTGGAAGCAGTATATGTACCGATAGTGGCAATTCATCTATTGCCATAAAGATAGAACTTGCGGGCAAACTGTCTATTTTTTTGTTGTCTGTTCCTATAATTTCAAAACTTATTGATTTGTTGGTGGAGTTGATTGTTTAAGTGAAAAAGCCTTTATTATTAATACTTTTGGCTTTGTTGTGCTTGGTTGTTGGGCACCAGTCTTTGCATGCAATCACGGCACAAGCATATGCCCTTGATAATGAAGATAATATAGAACAAACCTTAGAAGATAATATTAATGAAAACCTATTTAGCCTAGATTTTAACCAATTAGATGATGTAATAGACAATTTGGATAAAGAAAGCCAAACAATATTTGGTGAAGACAGTTTTTTTCAAAAGGTTAATCGCATTCTTTCGGGTGATGTAGGAGAAAACTTTGGCAGTTTTTTGCTGTGTATTTTGGACTTGTTTTTTGGCAATATATTAAAATATATTCCTGTTATTTGCATTATAGTTGGAATTGCAATTTTGGGTACGCTTATTAAAGGTGTTTATTCAAAAGATGGACATGGCATAGAAGATATTATTAATTTTGTTTGTTTTTCGCTTATTGTTGTTATCTTAAGTGTGCAGTGTGTAGGACTTTTGAATGAAGTTCAGGGCGAAATAAATACACAAAAAATGCAAATTGATGGCATTTTTCCGATATTGCTTACTACACTTGCGGGCATTGGTGGTACTGTGTCGGTTGGTATATTTCAAAGCACTACTGCGGTACTTGCCAATATAATAACTCAAGTTTTTAGTGTTGTGATTATACCTTTATTTTTGGTGTGTTTTGTATTTAGTATTTTGGGCAATTTGGTGCAAAGTGTTAAATTAAATCAGTTTATCGAACTTATTCACACAATACTAAAGTGGTTGATAGGTATAATTTTTGGGGTGTTTACCTTAATTATGACAGTGCAAGGGATTGTGGCGGGCAATTATGACGGAATGTCAATAAAAGCCAGCAAATTTGCCTTAAAAAGCTATATTCCTGTGCTTGGCGGCTATCTTTCGGACGGCTTTAACTATGTTGCGGCAAGTGGCATATTAATTAAAAATTCGGTAGGCTTGGCAGGACTAATACTTATATTGGCAAGTGTAATACCAGTTTTTGTACGCATTATTGTCATGGCAATATTATTAAAACTTGGTGGGGCAATAGTCGAGCCCATGGGAGCCGCCAAGGTGTCAAACTTCTTAAATCAAATTTCAAAACTGATGTTTTATTTGGTGGGCATACTGCTTGTAGTAAGTTTTATGTATATTATTATAATTGGTCTTATAATGTGTGTTGCAAACATTGTATAAAGGTATGATATGTCATTTTTATCTATCTATTTGTTATCCATAATGGGTATTGTTTTGTTGTTTGTTGTTATCGAATTAATTTTACCCAACGGAAGTGTTTCAAAATATATCCGCTCTATGCTTGGAATTTTTTTAATCTTTGTGGTTGTTTCACCCTTGGGAAAGTTAAAAAGCCTAGATTTTGATGGCATTTTGTATGGTAGTAATGCAGAATATCAATTAGATTATGGTTATCTTTATCGCATGCATCTCGAAAAGGCCGAAAATTTGTCAAAGGATTTGCAACAACTTCTAACTTCAAAGGGGATTGATGGGGCAGTAGTGTTAATTGATGTAAAAAAAGATGTTTTGGATATGCAAATAAATAGTATATTTGTAGATTTAAGTCAAACAGTAATATCAAAAAATAACGAGCATATAATTAACTATGCCACGCTTAAAAAACTAATTGCAGATTATGTTCATATTGAAGAAGATAAGGTGGTAATCAATGAATAAACTGATGGCATGGCTTGATAAGTCAAGATTAATAACCAAACTGAAGGGCATAAAACATCTAAACATTATACTTTTGACATTATTGGTTGCATTAATTTTAATAATTTGGTTTGCAGATTTTGGCACAAACACAAACGAAAAACAAACATCTACATCAACATCAGGGACAAACACTTTGTCTGATTATACAACTTTACTCGAAACAAAGCTTTCAAAAACCTTGTCACAAATTGAAGGGGCAGGTAATGTAGATGTAATGATAACACTAGATGGTGCTTCGCAGCTTATTTTGGCTTATGACACCGAAAGCCGCACAAATTCTACTGATAATACCACAGCAAGTGGCACAAGTACAAAATCTAACAACACAACGACAAATTCAACCCCAATAATAATAACAAAAAATGGACAATCCGAACCATTGGTGCTTAGTGAAATTATGCCAAATATCAAAGGGGTGGTGGTTGTGTGTGAAGGTGCAAACAACATAAGAGTAAAACTAAATATCCTGCAAGCTGTTCAAGCATTGTTGGGTGTAAATAGTGGGCAAATAGAAATTTTTGTAAAAGGTTAGGATCATATTATGAAAGAAAAAATCAGCAGCAAAAAGAAAAAAATTGTGGTTTTAAGTTGTATGTTGGCACTACTTGTTGTTACGGGATTCTTAAACATAACCTTAAATAATACAAATACATCAGCAATAAACGCATCAAACAACCTCGAAACAGTTAGTAGCCAAAGTTTTTTTAACAGTTATCGCACCGAACGCGACACTGCGCGCAACCAAGAGTATTTGTATTATCAAGTTATTTTAGATAGTGCAAATGCTAGTGATAGCGCAAAAATGAGTGCCGAAACAAGTTTGGCACAATTGGCAAGTATTAAAGAGAAAGAATTATTGCTTGAAGGCTATATAAAATCAAAGGGTTTTGAAGACGCAGTAGTATCATTTACCGAAAATTTTGTTAATGTTATGGTAAGTGCCGAAACCCTAACCGAGGCCGAAGTTGCACAAATAGTTCAAGTTGTGCAAGAACAAACCTCAAAGTCAATTGATAATATAAAAATTATTCCTGTTTAGTTGATTAGTTGAATAAATTGTGTTATACTACCTTGTAAAGGTAGGAAATTTGGTATGAGTAACGGCAAAACCACTTACAACAAAAACATTTTGTTGTCTATTATTAATCTTGCGGCCAAAGAAGTTAGCGGGGTGGCCTCAATGTGTGCCAACTTTGGTGGTTCTTGGTTTGCAAAAGTATTTACAAACAATTATTACGAAGGTGTAAAGATAACCTATGCGCCAAAAGGGCTTGTTATCAATGTGTACATTAATGTTTATACTGATTATTCGGTCAATGATGTGGCTTGCAGAGTTCAAGAGAATATCAAAAGCAGTATTCAAACAATGGCAGATGTTGATACCACCGAGATAAATGTGCATGTGATGGGTGTGCAATTTAACGAAAGCGCAAAAAAATAAAGTCCTATTAAATATGAGGGCTTTGTTTTGTTTTAGGAGGATAAATATGCGTAAGCAATCAAGAGAAATTGTGTTTAAGTTGTTGTTTGCAAAACAATATGGTCAAAAAATAGAACAAAATGATTTTGACATTGACGAACTTTTGGGTGTTATGCTTGATGAAATGGGCTTGGATATACAAAACATTGACATAGATTATGTCCGTGATACATACAATGCCGTAGTTGCTAGTTTTGAGCATTTGTCTGATGTTGTTAACAAGCATGTTAATAAATATGCCCAAAATCGTATTTATAATGCCGATTTTATTATTTTGGCTTTGGCTATTTATGAATTAGAACAAAACAGTCTAGATAGCAAAATTGTTGTAAGCGAAGCAATTAAACTTGCAAAAAAATATTCAACAGAAAATAGTATTAAGTTTGTAAACGGGGTTTTGGGTGCTATCATAAAGGAGAAGAATGATTAATTTAATTACAGTATCCAAATTTAATAAATATGTACATGATATATTTGTTGCCGAAGAACTATTGCAAAATATAGAAATATATGGCGAGGTTTCGGGGCTAAAGATATCGGGTGGCAGTGCATACTTTAACATCAAAGATAGTGAGGCAATTCTATCTTGTGTTAAATTTGGTGTTTCGACACTCGAGTATATTCCACAAGAGGGTGAAATGATAATAGTAAGGGGCTCACCAAACTATTATATAAAGGGTGGTCGCTTTAGTTTTAATGTGTCAAAATGGACACCATATGGGCAAGGGCTTTTGTATCAACAGTTTATTGAGTTAAAAAACAAACTAGAAAAACTAGGATATTTTGATATAGCCCAAAAAAAGCCGATACCGAAAAATATTCATCGTATTGGTGTCGTA
>JAFTCZ010000002.1 GCA_017454425.1 Clostridia bacterium
ATTGTCGAAGGTCAAATAGATGTTATTTCGATGCATCAGCATGGTTTTGTTAATACTGTTGCTTGTCTTGGCACGGCAATTACGCCACAACACTTTCGCAAGTTAAAACAATTTAGTGACAATATTATCTTAATGCTAGATGGTGACAGTGCGGGGCAAAAAGCAGCGCTTCGCAGCATTGATACACTTCGCGCAGGCGGGGTGAGTGTTGTGGTTGTAACCTTGCCCGAGGGGCTTGATCCCGACGAATTCCTTAAAAAATACGGCACCGACAAACTTCGTGAACTTTTGTCTACCGGTGAAGAAGGAATGGATTATAAATTTAGAGTACTTGCCTCAAAATACAATTTTTCTAGCAATTATGAAAAATCAAAATTTGTGCACGAAGCACTTTTAATTATCAAAGCTTTGCAAAACGAAGCCGAACAAGATATCTACTTAAAAATAGTGCACAAATATACAGGCATTTCAATTGAAGTTTTGCGTGCTGATTTGCAAAAAGTTGATGCAAATGCAAAACCTTTTTATGAAAGAGAAAATGACGACGAGCAAAAACAAATTGTCAAAAAACCACTTGATGCATACACTCTTGCTGATATGTATTTGCTGGCAAGCATTATTTATCAAAAAGATTATGCAAAAGTGCAAAACTATGAAGATTTGCATTTTGAAGAAAATTTGCAACCACTTTATCAGTTTGTTACACAATGTGTCAAAGATGGCAAAGAAGTTACTCTTTCGGGAGTGTACAGTTATTTAGATGTGGACAATTCAAACGACGAAATTCGCGCCACTGAAAATTTTGTATTCACAACTGACGAAGCACCCGATTTGACCTTTGAAAGTTGTTTGTTAAAAAATAAAGAAAAATATTTCAAAAAACAAAAGCAAGAATGTGCAAAACAAATGGAAGCAGATATTCCAATTGAACAAAAAAATGAATATATGGATAAGTTTTTTGAATATACACAACAAATTGCACAAATAAACGAGCAATTGCAGAAAATATCTCTTGAATATGTGCGACGCACAGAAGAAGCGAAAAAACAAAAAGATACACGCAAGGAGGAATAATAGTGAATATAAAAGAAGAGGCTGAAAAAATAAAGCAAGTGGCAAGCAAAAAAGGATACATAAACAAAGAGGATATTTACTTAAGACTTGTCAAATCTGATGCAACAGCCGAACAAATTGATGAAATAATCAATCTTGTTATGATGGGTGGGATTGAAGTAAGAGAAGATGAGGACGAAGACGATATTAGTTCTCTTGAAAATTTGATGAATAGAGCCAACCTCAACGACCCAATTAAGATGTATTTTAAGGATATTGGCAGGTACAACTTGCTTACGCACGAAGAAGAAATCGAGCTTGGCAAGCGCATGATGGAAGGTGACCAACAGGCCAAAAAAAGACTTATTGAGGCAAACCTTCCGCTAGTGGTTAGTATTGCAAAAAAATATCTTGGCAAAACAAGCATGAATTTTAGTGATTTAATTCAAGAAGGAAACATGGGTCTTATTAAGGCCGTAGAAAGATTTGATTATAGACGCGGTTTTCATTTTAGTACATATGGTACTTGTTGGATAAAACAAGCCATCAGTCGTGCCATTGCCGACCAAGCACGCACAATTCGTATTCCTGTGCACATGGTAGAAACAATAAACAAGTTTTCGCGCACCACACGACAACTTTGGCAAGAATTTGGTCGCGAACCAACTGATGCCGAAATTGCAGCACGCATGGGAATAACCGAAGACAAAATTAATGAAATTAGACAAATTAGCCAAGAACCAACCTCACTAGAAACCCCAATAGGAGAAGATGGTGACAGCCAATTTTATGACTTTGTGGAAGACGAGAATGCCGAGTCACCAACTGACGCTGTTGTGCAATCTATGTTAAAAGAGCAATTGCTTGCTGTTATTGATACGCTTACTCCTCGTGAGCAAAAAGTTATTCGTTTGCGCTATGGCATAGATGATGCACACCCTCGCACCCTCGAAGAAGTTGGAAAAGAATTTAATGTAACTCGTGAACGCATAAGACAAATTGAGTCAAAAGCACTAAAAAAACTTCGCAATCCTAGCAGAAGTAAAAAACTTAAGGATTTTGTAGATAATGAGTAATGTTTTCAAAAAATTAGATGCACGCCTTTCGGCAATTTTGAGGCATGTTGATGTTTGTAACACTACTGCTGATGTGGGCTGTGACCACGGAATTGTGTCACTGTGCATATTAAAAGATGATTTATCAAAAAAAGTTGTATGCACCGATATCAGTTCAAAATGTTTACAAAAAACACGCAATTTATTGTTTAAGGCGCATCTAGATAGTCGTGCAACATTTTTGCAATGTGATGGTCTTATGGGGGCAGACGAGCCTATTGACCAAATAATAATTGCAGGAATGGGCGGAATTAACATAAGCCACATTTTGTCCGCTTTGCCCGATTGCGCAAAAGATGCAAAACTTATTTTGCAACCCATGAACAACATAACACAAGTGCGTACAGCACTTAATAAGTTAGGCAAAAAAATAATTCGTGATGAAATAATTTTTGACAAAAACAAATATTATCACATTATTGTTGCGGTAAATGGTGAGCAAACCCTAACCCTTAATCAAATTAGGTGTGGGGCAGTAACCGAAGATTATCGAAGCGCAGACTATCAAAGGTGGCTAAATAAAAAACTTGAAAAAGTACGCACAATTATTGCGGGCGTGTCACCCGACAATCCGCGATATGAAGAGCTGTGTGATTATTATGACGCACTATGCAAATGTAAATTTTAGAAGGTGAAATTATGATAAAAGAAATATTAGAATATCAAAAACTAGATGCAAAACTTGTATCTATTGAAAAAGAAATTGCCAACAGTCCTGCAAAACAAACTGCCAACAAAATGGTAGAGTATGTAAAAGCAGCACAACAAACTCTTGTTGGATTAGAGCAAAACGCAAGTCAATTGATTGCGGAATATGAAAAACTAAATGCACAATATCAAACAATATCAAAACAAGTAGAAAAATTAACAAAACAAAAATACGAAAACTTTAACGAAGACCAGCTTCGTGAAAATGCAAACATTGTTGCACAAATGAATGGTGTGATATTAAATATCGAGCGAAGCATAAGTGTCTTAAGTGAAAAAATTTCAAAAATCATGCGTGATTTTGACAAGACAAAAGAGCAAGCAAAAACAGCAAAAATGAAATTTGAACAAAATAAAAATGAATACAATAAACTGGTTGCAACAAAACAAGCAGATATTGAAAAATTAAAACAAGATTTAATAAGAGTAGAAAAAACTGTCAACAAAGATATGTTAAAGAAGTACAAAGACTTGCGTGGTGACAACAAATTTCCAATTTTTGTGCCTCTTGTTAACGAGTCTTGTGGTGGGTGCATGATGAATATGCCACGAGCAAGATTAGACAAATTAAAAGCAGATAAAATCTTGGAATGTGAAAACTGTCATCGCATGATATATTTGCCAGAAGACAAAGATAAATAATAGCGAAAACAATCGCTATTTTTTATTTTTTAGTAAGTTAAGACAAGCCCCAAACAAAAAATCAATTTATCACCAACCCCCTTTTGCAGTTATATTTATAAATAAATAAGAATAGTATATAACACAGGTTTTTTGCAAGGGGAGTAAATGTGTCAATCATCAAAATGCGACATGATTTGTCATATTATCTTAAGTTGTTTGACGAACGAAAGTCTAGTGGCGATTTGTTTGGCGCACTTGATGCCGGGCGCAATGCATTAAGGTATGCAAAAACCCGAATTGACAAAGATAGCATTAATTTACTTTTGGGGCAAGTTTATTATGAGATGGGGTTGTTTACCTTGTCTTGTGAATATTATTTTAGGGCAGTACAAGTGCCTTCTAGTAGAGCAGGGGCGTATTTTGGAATAGGCCGAAACATGGTTTGCCTTAAGCGTTATATTTTGTCACTTGATTACTTTGACAAAGTGCTAGAATGGGATTGTGGCAATTTTTTTACCCAAAGCGTGCTTGAATGGACAGATTATATCAAACAACAATTAAACGCTAGTGAACGGCAAGCAATTTCTGAAAAATTAAAAAATGATATAAAAAAACACATAAAACAACAAGATTATGTTAATGCTATGCAGTTAATAAAAACAAACACAACACAAGATACAACGATGATGCTTTTTGAGGCAGAATGTTATATTGGTGTTTGTGATTTTAATAATGCACGAAAAATAATTAAACTTGTTTTGTCACAAGAGCCAAACAATACTATGGCAATGCTTTTACTGTGTATTGTGTGCAGTTATGATGGTGACGAAACATCACTAAATATATTGCTTGAAAGATTAAATAAAGATAATTTATCATCTGCACAATTGTTGACACTTGCCGAGTTGTATGCAGGCTTGAAAAAATATAATAATGCAATACAAATATTAAATCAAATATTAAAAAGCGTGCCCTACAGCCCCAAAGTTTTTTTATTTCTTGGTATTTGTTATCATAACTTGGGGGATAAGCAAAATGCATTATATTATCTTGCACAGGCACGCTGGATTGATTTTGAAAACCCCAATTTGTCTGAGTTTTTGCGGATATTTTCAAATGACGATACTACTTTGCCACTAACCGATAAAATACCATTAAAAAGTTATCAACAAAAGTTAAAAGTTATTAACAATGCATTAATGCAAAATGATTTTATAAAGCAGTGGATTCATTCGCCAATTATGATTGACCATACAGATTGGCTGCTTACAACAAATGAATATGATTTAGTACAGCAAGTTGCTGGGCGTTTTTGTCTATCAAACAACAAACGCATCAAAAGATATTTTGAAAAAGCGTTGTTGTCAGTAAGACCAAATTTGCATCAAAAATTTATTTTAACTCGCGAAGCAATGCGCAACTCAAATTTGAGGGTGATCAATCTTAATGCAAACCTAACTTATCGCAGTTTTTATAATATCTTGCCCAAATTTTGTTATTCAAACGATTTGTTCAAAAAATCAGTTACAAGCGCAAAGGCCTATACCGAGTGTTATGCAAATTTTGTAAATATCATTCCTGTTGCGATTTCGTTGTACAAACAAATTTCAAAGCAACAATTGGACAATAAATTAGATGAAAACATACTTACATGTTTAATGTTTTCAAACAGTCAAGTTTTGTTGCAGGTGTGTAAATATTTTGATGTAGATGTTGCAAAAGTTTTGGATACAAAAAATATATTAAAAATTATTTAGGAGAATTGTGATTTCAAAAACTGATATAAAACTTGGGGTGCTTGGCGGCTGTATGATTTTTGCAACAATTATTGGTGCTGGGTTTGCTTCGGGAAAAGAAGTTTGGTATTATTTTGCTCGCTATGGCCAGATATCTTATCCTATGGTTTTGCTGATGGGGTTATTATTTTTTGTTTTATGTTTTTTGTGTTTGCAATTTGGTAAAAAATTTGAAATAACAGCGGTAAAACAAATGAATAAAGTTTTATTCAATAAATTTAGTTTTTTTGCAGAATTAATTTTGTGCTTCAGCAATTTTATTTTGTTGTCAACAATGTTTGCAGGTGCCGACAGTTTGTTTTTTGAAAGCTTTGGGCAAAACTTTTATAGGTTTGGCGGAATTATTACTGCAATTGTTTCTATTATTGTTGTGTGGTTGGGTTTTAGAAGATTAATAAAAATTAATCTTGTTATTGTTCCGGGAATGATTGTTGTGGTTTTGATAATTTTATTTAACTGCCTAATACAAAATCAAACTTTTGAAATAGCGCAAAGCACAATTCATCACAATTTGTTGTATGCAATCTTAAACAGTCTTTCTTTTATTGCCAGCAATTTGTTTTTTGCAGGATTTATTATTGCAAAACTAGGCAAAAGTGGCGGAACAAAGCCCAATTTAATTGCAAGTTTTTTTGGTACATTTTTTATGATAGCATGTATATTTGGCATGCTTACAATTCTTTATTGCAATCCAGGTAGTTTTGCGTATGATATGCCACTTGTGCACATTGCGGGCAGTCAAAATATAGTTTTGGGTGTAGTTGCGAGAGTTGTTGTATGGCTTGGAATTGTTACAACAGCAATTTCGCTATTGTATCAAATAACAAATTGGTTTCAATCTTATTTTGGAAAGAAAAAAATCATTAGTATTATTATATGTATTTTTGCTGTTATTTTTTCAAATATCGGTTTTAGTAAAATGATAGATTATTTTTACCCACTGCTTGGCATTTTGGGGTTTGTTTTTATGATATTAATGTCAAGAAGAATGGCGGAAAAATCAAAGTTAAATTATGCAGGAGAGATATGTCAAAATATAAAATAATTAATAAAAAAACTTGCACAATAGATAAGACAGTAAAGATTGAAGATGGGTGCATAATATATCCCAATAATACAATTTTGGGTAATACAATTTTAAGAAAAGGGTGCATACTATATCCAGGAAATGTAATAGTAGATAGCATTATTATGCAAAAATGTATAATAAAGTGCAGTTTTATAGAAAAATCGATTGTTAATTTTGAATGCACAATTGGTCCGTTTGCAAATTTGCGAGAAAAAAACAATGTTGGCAACAGGTGCCGAATTGGTAATTTTTGTGAATTAAAAAACTGTACAATAGGTGATGATACAAAAGTTAGTCATATGTCATATTTGGGTGATGTTGACATAGGCAAAAAATGCAATATTGGTGCAGGCGTAATTGTTGCAAATTATGACGGAAAAACAAAGCACCACAGTACTATTGGCGACAATGTTTTTGTTGGGTGCAATTGCAATATAATAAGCCCCATAAAAATTGCAAATAACACTTTTTTGTGTGCGGGAAATACATTAACAAAAAGTACAAACGATGGTGATTTTGTGATTGGGCGTGCAAGAGAAAGTATCAAACCATCAAAAAGCAGCATATAAAACATCAGAGGTGTCTATGGATATTGTTGGTGTTATTTTGGCAGCAGGTAAAAGCAAGCGCATGAATTTTTGTAAAAACAAAATTTTTATGCCACTTTGTGGTAAACCAATTATCAGTCATATAGTAGAAAACTTGAAAAATATAGGGATAACAAATATCACAATAGTTTGCAGTGCACAAGATTATAAAAATTTGCATGCTATGCACCCTGCCTGCAATATCTGTGTACAAGAAGTTGCAAATGGTACGGGCGGAGCAATTATGGCATGTGCAAAAACAATAAAAAACTTTTCTCGCACTTTAATAATTAATGGTGATGGGCCAGTATTATGCAGTCAATTTTTGCAACAATTTTTATTAAAAAATAATGCTGATTTAACAATCCTTACAAATACAATTGATGTGCATAGTACTAATGGACGCATATTAAAAAAAGATAAAAAAGTCGTTAGCATAGTTGAATATAAAGATGCAAATAAACAACAAAAACAAATAACAAAAGGCAATGCCGGAGTTTATATTTTTGATACAAAAAAACTATTAGATAATTTAACAAAACTTACGCCCAATAATGCACAAAACGAATTGTATATAACAGACATGGTAAATATATTTTCAAAACAAAAACTTAACATACAAACTTGTGATATGCCTAATGAAAATAATTATTTAAGTGTAAATACTATGCAAGAATTAAATTTACAGAATATAAAAATGCAAAAAGATATTATTGTATATCATTCAAAAAACGGGGTATACTTTGTTCAGCCAAATAATGTTTATATCGATTGTGATGTGCAAATTGGTTTTGGCACTATTGTTTTTGGTGGGGCACAATTGCTTGGTAAAACAAAGATAGGGCAAATGTGCAAAATTGGTGCAAATAGTGTATTAAAAGACTGCATAATACCAAATAATACAACAATTGCGCATGGTAGTGTTAAGTATTAATTATGTTTGTAAAAACAAAATAATAATTATTATTTATTTGACAGACTTTGTGTTTTTGTTTATACTAATAACATATACAAGGAGGTGTGCGTGATGTCAAAAGATGAAGATGGTTTGGGTGGTGCTTTGCAAAAGGTGTTTGACTTTTTGTCAAAACTTTGTGCTTTTGTATTGATTGTGACATATGTTGTTTTTGCCATTAATGCAAACTGGACATTTATTACAAACGAAACAGCATTGCTAGTTATTCAATATATTATGTATTATGGACCTTTGGTTATTGTATCTTTGGTTGCGATAGAATTTGCAGTAAAACGCAGTATAATAATTCAGATATTAATTTATGTTTTGATTGCCGCTATGATTATTTTCCAATTTTTCCCAGGAACATGGGCAAGCATAATTGCTGCAGCGGGCGGAGCATAAAACAAACCTCACAATTTATGTGAGGTTTTTTATTTGACAAAAATTGCTGGTTTTTTTATAATCTTAATAGAGGAATATTTATGTCATTTTATCTTAAAAAATTTTTGCCATATAAAGCCCTTAGTCTGCTTTTTGTTGTTTTGGCAGATGTTTTTTTGTGTGGTGCAATTTGTTTTTGTTTTGCTGATGCAACATTTGGTGCAGATTATTATAATTGGCTAAAAATTATTGACATTGCATGTGTCTTTGTTTTGTTATTTGCAATTTTGTTGGGGCTTGTGTTGATGACGCCAAATATGTTGTTGGGTGAACCAAAAAGCAAAAAGATAATACACTTAATTTTTGATATAATTCAAATATTTATGCTAATTATTTTATTTGTAAATTTTATATCTTTTTATGAAAATATCGAACATATTTTGTTTTTAATTTGTTTGGGTGCCTTTTTGCTTTCGCAAATTATTATTATGATAGGCAATATGTATGTAGATAAATATATGATGCTTGTAGATGACGAAGGTGGAAATTTGTTTGGTATTTCGCCTGTGTTGCGTGTTGCCACTTCATCAAATAAAGAGGCTTGTTGGTGCAAACTAGAAGACATCACTTCAACCACAAAACTTAAAAATTTTGCAATACTACCATGCATAATACTTAATATTTTGGGTTATGTTGCAATAGGTGTTGTTGGCACCTTAATTCTCAATAAGAATGGGGTATTGCTCGGGCAAAACTTGGCATGGTATATTATTGCCTTAATGATGCTTGTTGTGCTTTGTGTATTAAGTGGTTTTTTGATAAAGCTATATGGTGCTGATGCACAATATGCTCATACAAATAGGTGGATGTGCATAATACTTTTGTGTGCAAATACGCTGTTTTTGATGGTTATAAGTATTTTAATGTACTTTTATAGTTTAATTTCAATATCAACAACAGTTTTATTTGTTTTGTGGGTTTATTTGTTAATACCAAATTATCTATTGTTAAAAGAATATATTAGGCAAAAATATTTATACAAGTATATTATAAGGGGCGAACGCAATTAAAAAAGCCAAAAACATCTAGAAAAACCTAGATGTTTTTATTGTTTTGACAACACTTTGACAACACTTTTTATGCTAAAAACAAACAAAAAAGGCATTTAGCAATTTTATGCTAAATACCCTCAAAACCCTTATAAAATGGGGCTTTCTGCTGGTACGCCATAGGGGGCTTGAACCTCTAACCTTTGGTTCCGTAGACCAACGCTCTATCCAATTGAGCTAATGGCGCATATCTTAATGCAGTATGTTAATTATAGTACATAATTTTATTAAAGTCAATATTTTGCAAAGATTTTTGCAATTAATTTTTGAAAATAAAATTTGCAAATTGGTATAATTTGTTTGGCAAATTTGTGATATTTGGTTATAATGTAAGAGGAGAAATATATGAGAAAGTTTGATTATGTAATACAAAGTTTTCGCAAATATGACGGTGTCTTGCCTGAACTTCCAAAACGCGCAACAAAGCATAGTGCGGGTTATGATTTTTATAGTCCTATTGATATGCAAATTGAGGCCCATGGCGTAGAAATGATTTGGACAAATGTTAAGGCAGCTTTTAACTGTGATGAAGTGCTTTTGTTGTGTGTTACAAGTGGTATGGGCAAGCGTGGCGTTATGCTTTGCAACAATATAGGAATAATTGATAGTGATTATTGTGGCAATATTGACAATGATGGAAATATTGGCTTTAGATTGTATAATTTTGCTGACCAACCATACATAATCAAAAAAGGGGACAAAATAGGTCAGGGTATATTTACAAAATTTTTGACAGTTGACAACGAAGAAGATATAAAAAATGTGCGCCAAGGTGGTTTTGGCAGCACGGATAAAAAATAGTGAGGTAAATTATGGCAAAAGAAGAGGGAAATGTTGCAGATGAGACCACCAAGGCCGCAAAAAAGGCAGCAAAAAAAGCCCTTAAGGCCGCAGGCCCGTGGGGTTGGGCAATACTTGCCATAGATGGTTGTGCCAATTTTTTGGGTTGTAAGGGAGCGGCAATGTGCTTGTTGCTTGCTTTGGTTGGTATTCCTGGTACGATAATAGGAGTGCTTGCAAATATGGGAATTATCTAAAAGGGGAAAAAATGGATTTAGAAAAAATAGTTTTTAATAAGCGCCAACCAACACGGCGTGGCACTATTCTTAAAAACCTTTTGATAATTTTAATTATTTTTGTTGTTTTGATTGTTTTTGTTGTTGTGGGATTAAGCAAACTTGGTAAGGCGGCAAATCAAGAGGAATGGAAAGAAATAACCACCTTATTAAACAAAGAGTATAACACAACAGATATTGTACAATTTAGCGTTGGTGAATTGGATAATGCAAACCTTAAAACAAAACTTAATTCATGTATGAATGCTGACGGATTGTATGATGGAGATCAACTTGTTGCACAGGTTTTATTTAATAATGCAATTATTAATCAACAATTAACACTTGACAACAAAGATTTGACTATTATTACAAAAGAATACTTAAGATATGCCATCGATATTCTCGATGTTGTTGGACTTGCCGAAATTTTTAATATACAAAATGTTATTTTGACAACTAATGGAACAACCACAACAATAAGGCTTGTGGCAAAAATTTTGTTAATCGACCTTAAGGCAGTTGACGGAGAAGATTTTGGCATAATGCCAATACGCGATATGCCCGAATGTATTTATATAACTTGTTTTGGTACAATAG
>JAFTCZ010000014.1 GCA_017454425.1 Clostridia bacterium
CAATTGATAAAAGATTTGATTGATTGTTTGTAACTGACACTTCTTGATTGTCTTCAATGCGATAATACTGACAACACAATTAAACAACATAGCCGCCAAGCACCAGTACACAAAACAAAATTATTGCGCCCAAAATGCCCAGTATTGATAAAAGAATTTTTTTTGCTTTCATTTTATCTCCTCCCTATATATTTGCATTATACCAAAAACAACGCCAAAACCAAACAAAAAGCAGCATTTTTTGCATAAAATTAAAAAACATGTTAGTTATACACAACTCTTGCTTAACATCTATACAAATTTTAATCTTTGTGATATAATGAAGATGTTGGAGATACAATCAACAACCAAGACTAAATTTTTTGCCTAAAATAAGAAGGACAAACTTATGCTAAACTTAATTGCAGTATTAAAAAACAAAAGCGGCTTCAAAATTACAAAACACGCAGCAAAAAAGCTAGACTTTAGATGCGAATTGTTTGAATCTGCCAAATTTTTGAATTTTTTGCAAACAAAACAACACGGACAACAAAGTTATTTAGATGCAATAAACGAAGTTTACAAAAACTTGCGCCCAATTACTTTTTATGAACAACGCCAAACAAAAAAAGACATTCAGGACATCAAAACAAGTGTAAAAGGTTTTTTTGAAACTTATTTACCCAAAAAAGCAAACGAGGCAAACCAAATTTTGGACGGCACTCACCCATTGTTTTTGGATAAAAAAGGTAAAACAAAAGTGCACATCACAAAAAGTTATAGGCCATGGCGCAAAGACCTTTCTTCTAGTGTGGCATACATTCCTGGCGATAGTTTTTTGCGGCTAAATATTTATTTGCTTGGCAGTTTCGAAGACTATACAACAACCGCACACGAACTTGCCCATTCACTTAGTGCTATTGTTCAAAGTTATCCAAAAAATGCAAAAAATATTGAAGAGAATATTGATAAAGATCTTGATGAAGAATTTTTCAAAACAGACAGTGCAGGAGAAATTGAATCTTTAATATGTGAATATTTGTATCTAGATTATGTGCAACAAACAAAACAATTTTCTGCGAAAGATGTGCAAGAACACAAACTCAGCCTTGACGACAGCCTTTATCATTATGCAAAACTTATAAGTGAAGAACAACAAATTGTGTCAAAACTTGATTTTCCGATCACTCAACAAGGACTAACCAATTTGTACAATTTTTACAAACAACAAGGAAACCAAAAGCTTGTTTACAGGATAAGAAAAATGTGTCAGGGTGGCATAACCGAACACAATAGTGTGTACATCTTTAGATATTTTGTTGGGCATATTGTTGCAAGTGAGTGGATAAAGCAATATTCAAACAGCACACAAGTGCAAAAACAAAAAATGCTAGATGTTTATCAAGATTATTTGGGCAAAACAGACACTCTTGAAATGGAAGACGCTTGCCAAATGTTACTAGGCAAAAGTTTTGAAAAAATTGCCACACAGTACATAAGCGACCTTAAAAAACAAAATCAAGAAAACCAAGAGCGCGCAAAACAAATAATGGACAAATTCAAACAAACATATGGACTTGAAGACAAAAATATGACATTAAAATTGAAATAGAAATAAAAAAGACTGCTTTTTGCAGTCATTTTTTATTATTCAGCCAAAAATCTTCCGTACAAAACCAAGTCACCACTAGAACCTGCAGGAATGGTAGATATCTTGTCTGCTGCATCATAGCTTAATGAAAGATACCAACCATCAAACACATAACCTGCCGGAGCCGTTCTTGAAGGCAAATCAACTGCTTCGCTAGAGGTTTGATAATAAATAGGAGCAAGCGTAGCATCAGAACTATCAATTGGCACGCCATCAATAAAATATCGTATGTTGTAAGTTTTTGCATAATACTTTGCAAAAACAACCAAATCTTTATCTAGTGCTTTGTCCTTAAAAGAATCTTTGTCAATAAACACTGTTTCTTGATAAGTAACAGCATTTCCGCTGGCATCTAGATATGGTTGACCAGTTGAATCATCAATTGCTGTTTTTGTCTCATAATAAGCAAAACCACCATTAATATACCCAAGTCTTGCAGCTTGCTGTGGCAAAGTTATTTCTTCTTTTCCGTTTGTATAAACAACAGACAAAACAGCCGCGTTTTGTGAGTCATCACTCATAATTGTTATTTTGTGCATGTTTTGGTTGTCGTCAACACCACAACCTGCCATTGCTATTCCGGCACTAAAAAAAACAGCCAAAGACAACACAAAAGTCAAAAATTTGGATTTCATAATACTCTCCTACTTTGATATAAATACAAGTTAACATATAATATTTTTTTTTGCAACTAAATACGACCACTTGTCTAAATTTTCTCCAAAAATCGCATAATTATGACAATAAAAAATAAATGATTTTTTAATGAAATAATTTAACATATTTTCATGCTTTTTGCTTTTTATTTTGAATATTGTGTGCTAAAATATTAACAAAGGAACGAATTTATGCAGACAAAAACTCATGAGCAATATAACAAAGAAAAATTAGAATTTGCAAAGCACCTTGTCAAAGAAAACAAGTTTTTTAGGAAGGCTAGGGCCATTATTGTAAAAAATGACAAAATACTAGTTTTGCACAAAATAAAAACAAACACCTATCAACTGCCCGGCGGTGGCATAAACGAAAAAGAAAATGCCCGCGCTGCCACCAAGCGCGAAGCCCTAGAAGAAACAAACGCTATTGTCAAACCTGTGCATTATTTGGGCAAATATTATTATTCCGCAAAAATTGATTATAACAACGAACACTTTATTTCAAAGCGTGTAGAATTTGTGTATATTTGCAATTTTGTTAAGTTTTGCAATGCCGAAAAATTGGGAATTGATGGCGAATTTAATGAAAATGTCGAGTTGTGTGAAATTCCATTTTCGCAAATTAAAAAAATCTCTTTACCACCAAAATTAAAACAAAAAGCCCTAGAATATCTAAATTTACATTATCAAAGATAATGATTTTTTTATTTTTATTAAGTTTTTGTATTGCTAAAAGGTTTTTTAAGTGATATAATATTTTTTACCGCTTTTATTAAAAAGGAAATAGATATGATTAATTCAAAAATACGAAATATAGCAATAATTGCCCATGTCGACCATGGCAAAACAAGCCTTGTTAACGAGCTTTTGAAGCAAGGCCATGTATTTCACGAAAACCAAGTTGTCGAAGACCGCGTGATGGACAGTGGCGACATCGAGCGCGAGCGTGGCATAACAATTTTGTCAAAAAACACAAGTTGCACTTACAACGGCATAAAAATTAATGTCATAGACACCCCGGGACACGCCGATTTTGGCGGCGAAGTTGAGCGAGTATTAAAAATGGTTGACGGTGTTTTGCTTGTTGTTGATGCATACGAGGGCCCTATGCCACAAACAAGATTCGTTTTGCAAAAGGCCTTAAACCTAAACTTAAAAGTTATTGTTGTTATTAACAAAATTGACAAGCCAGATGCACGAATTGCCGAAGTAAAAGATGAAGTGCTAGAGTTGTTGCTAGATCTTGATGCAAATGACGAACAACTAGACTCTCCTTTTGTTTACTGCTCTGCCCGCAACGGAATTGCCTCTACCGATGAAAATGTACTTGGCAAAGACTTTTTGCCTTTGTTTGAAACAATAATAAATCACATTCCTGCACCACAAGGCGACGAAAATGCACCTTTTAAGATGCTTGTAAGTAGTGCCGAACAAAATGACTTTGTGGGCAAACTTGCCATTGGTCGCATTGACCAAGGCACAGCAAAAATTGGTGACAGCATTGTCTTAAACAACTATTACGAGCCAAAAAACATTAAAGGCAAAATTGTGCAAATGTTTGTTTATGATGGGCTGAAAAAATCTCAAGTTTCTAGCGCGACAATTGGTGACATTGTTTGCATTGCTGGTGTACCCGAAGTGAAAATTGGCGATACAGTTTGCTCTCCTGCTGACAACGCCCCAATTGAATTTGTAAAAATTGACCGCCCTAGCGTTGAGATGACCTTTATGGTTAACGACAGCCCTTTTGCAGGCCTTGACGGAGATTATGTAACAAGCCGCCACTTGCGTGACAGATTGTATAAAGAAGCCGTGCGCGACTTATC
>JAFTCZ010000015.1 GCA_017454425.1 Clostridia bacterium
ACATTTAAGTTTTTTTCATCAATCACAAACGAGTCATATATACTTGTTGTTTTGCGTCTTGTAGGAATCATTTTTAGCATTAATTTTGCAAAAGGCTTATTAAACAACAAAATAAGTATGCCCGGGACAAACATCATAATGATGTACAACAACACATAAAATACGCCCGATTGATGACCCAACAATTCATAAAATGGCCCAAGCCAAGGAATAAGGCAAAGCAACATAAAAATAATTGAAGCGATAATCTTGAAAACATTGTACCCAAGAAGCATTGCCTTTGTCTCACGAGAAGACCCGCTGATGCAATAAAACATTGGCATTACGCCACCTGCCGCCACGGCACCAACAAGCATATATACACCACTCATCATACTAAGGGGGCCACCACCATAAACGCCAACAAGTGCTGTTATTATTGTGACGGTTGCATACATACTGTTTGTAACAATGTTGAATATTGCACCAATAATCAGCAAAACAAAAGGATTGGTCATAACCGAGATTGCATCATAAACCTTTGGGGCGTTTACCAAAACGCCAACACCATCACCAAGCATTGAAATACCTGCAAACAACAAGCCAAAGCCCATTATGCTTATTGCTGTTTTTCGCATTTTGTAGTTGCGACCAAACATAAACAAAAAAGCACCAACAACACATAGTATAGACAATATTTTCATTAAATCAATTGCCTGAAAGGCTACCAAAATAATTGCCAGTGACGACCCAAGTTGAACACCCAACATCAACGCAATGCCTTGCGACAATGTAACATTGCCAACATTTAAGAAACTGCTAATCATCGAAGTTGTAAGAGTTGTCGATTGCCATGCACCCGTAACCCCCGCCGAAAGCGCATAACTTGCCCACTTGTTGTTGGCCACTTTGCCTATCACTTTCTTAAAACCCGAACCAAGAGATGTTTCCATACCTTCTCGCAAAACCTTAAAGCCATAAAGTGATATACCAAGACCAGCAAGTATTGTGATAATAGTGTAAAAAATACTCATTATCTCTACCTTTTAATTTATACAAATTAACTATACTAAATAAAACAAAAAGTAGCAAATGTTTTTGCTACCTTTTTTGATTTTCAAAAGCAAGTTTTAACAAGCCAATAATTTCATTTAAGTCTAATGAACGATTGATTTTGTCACGGATTTCTTTGCACCCACGAATATTTTTTATATAATACCCCAAATGCTTGCGCATATAAGGCAAAACAAGTTGCATTGGTTGGTATTTAAGCAATATGTCAAAGTGCTTTTTTATAATGTCAAGTGGCTTATAATCAAAGTTCGTATTCGTAAGTTGACTAAATATACAGGGGTTGCCCAAAGCTCCACGCGCTATGGCAACACCACTGCAAGCACTGTCTTTTAATCTTTGTTTTGCATCATCTGCCGTCCAAATATCACCATTGCCAAAAACGGGAATATCAAGTTTTGAGGCAATTTCTTCTATAACCTGCCAATCTGCAAGTCCCGTATACATTTGTTCTCGTGTGCGACCATGCACAACAACAGCACTTGCACCACTATCTTGCATAGCCTTTGCAAAATCGAGGGCACTGCCCTGCATACCATCAATTCCTATACGCATTTTTATCGTAACAGGCTTTTTTGTGTGTTTTACTGCGCTTTCAACAATATATGCCGCAAGGTCACGATTTTTTAGCAAACTGCTGCCCATGCCGTTTGAAGTGATTTTTGGCATAGGACAACCCATGTTTATATCTATTATATCAAACTTTTTAAGAGCTGGATGTTGTACAATATCTTGCATAATATAAGGTTCGTTGGTAAAAATTTGCACGGCCTTTGGGCTTTCGTTTTCTTCGGTATTTAATAAATCTAATGTGTTATCTACATTGTACAAAAGGCCCCTTGCCGAAATCATTTCGGTTGTGGTTAGCCCAGCACCTGCGCTTGCGCAAATACTGCGAAAAGCAACATCACTAAAACCTGCCATAGGGGCAAGCAAATATTGACTTTTTAGTTTTACATTTTTTATCTTCATAAATTGCACCTTGACTTATAGTTTAGCAAAAAATAGGTTAAAATGTCAAATACAAAAGAGTATAGTTAACTATACTCTTTTTTGTTATTAATTATACGCCCAAACTATTTGTTTACAGCGTCTTTAAGAGCCTTGCCGGCCTTGAAGACAGGTGAAACTTTTGCAGGAATGTTAATCTTTGCTTTTGTAGCAGGGTTAATACCTGTGCGAGCAGCCTTCTTAACGGCCTTAAATGTACCAAAGCCTGTGAAAACTACATCATCACCTTTTGATAATGCTGTTGTAACTTGGCTGATGCTAGCGTTGATTACTCTAGCAACTTCTGCCATGCTTGCGCCAGTTGCTTCTGCAACAGCAGCGATAAATTCTTGTTTGTTCATATTATTTCTCCTTTCAAATATGATAACCTATTTTAACATAAAAACGGACTTTTAACAAACGATTTTGCATATTTTCTCAATAAAAATGGGCCGTTTTGGGCAAAAAACCCATAATTTTAGCGAAATTTGTCCTTAAATTGGGCACTCGGGCAAAAAATTGGCACATATTTTGAGGGAAAAATGACCTTTTGTCCTGTTGACGGGTGTACACCTTGTCTTTCTGCCTTAAATTTAACCAAAAATCTTCCAAATCCGCTTAATGACACCTCTTCACCACGACAAAGAGTTTCTTCTAACACATCTTTTAAGGCACAAAGCCACAGGGCGCATTCTTTTTGCGTAACATTTATGCGCCTACTTATTGATTTGACTAATTGGTTTTTATTCATAACCACCTCCGCACCACAAGTATTTACTTAATTGCACGATTATAAACTTTTGATTTTATATTTTTTAACCAATCTGTCACATTAGACAAGCCCCCCACTGCCCATAAAGTTGAGAGGTAAACACTTAGTCCAATAACCAAAAGCAGAGGCAACTGCCAATAAACAGACAATCCACCAAATGCAACACTTCCCACAAAAACAAATACACCCATCACAAAACTACTGATAATGCAGCCAATACTTGCTTTTATGCTTATTTTTTGCATCAAGTTTTTGCGCAAAGATATGCTATTTAACAAAAACGCAACAAGATAAAGTGCTATATTCGAAATTACTACACCATATATGCCTATTTGTGAATTTGTGGTAAGCAAAACCAATATTATCAATTTGAATACACCCGCAATAATAATGTTTGAAAGCGCCTTTTTCGATTTTTTTAGACCTTGCAAAGCTGCATTTTGAACCTGCACAAGCGAAATTATCAAAATAAAAGGTGCATTAAGCATGAGTAACGAAACAGCCAAAGCAACATCTTGTGCACTGTTTATGGTGTGTTGATATAAAAACGGCACCACAACTCCCGCCAAACAACAAAGCAAAACACTTAAGGGCAAACTGATATTTATGCTTAAATTATTGGCAAAAGCAATTTTTGAAATAGTTTGTTGTTTTGTATCATTTGCATTTCTTACATTTGGTGCAATTGTCACAGCAATGGCCAAAGTTAGTGCCACAGGCAAATTGACAAGCGAACCAACAATGCCCGAGCAAATCCCCCACATGTTTGTTGCTGAATGTGGGTCTACACCACCCACCATTAATAGTTTTATCACCAACAAACTATCAATCATTTGCAAAAGTGGCAAAACAAAACTGCACAATACAATTGGCAAACTATTCGCAAAAAACTCCTTTACAATACTTTTTGTGCTTTCTTGATAATCGTTCTGCAAAAACGACTGATTTTGCACATTTTTATGCCGCAGATAATAGGTTAATATGTACAAAACAGCAAACAATTCACCCACAACAACGCCCAAAACCGCCCCTAATGTTGCCAACATAATACCCTTTTTTGACAACAACCAAGCAAGCCCAAGCCCAAAAACAAGTTTTGACAGCTGCTCGATTATTTGACTTGTTGCAGTTGGGGTCATGTTCATGAATCCCTGAAAATAACCCCGATAAGCACTTAGCACCGCAACAAGCGGAATTGCAAGCGACAAACACAAATACAAATAATTTAGACTTGGATTGCTTTGCAACATGGCAAGTACACCGCTTGCACAAGCAAACAACACACCAATTATTAGGCCTGTTGTCAGCAAAATGATAATACTAACCTTTAAGACCTGTTTTGCACTTTGATATCTTCCCCGGCTAACACGATCGGCCACCATTGTGCTAATTGCCGTAGGTGCACCCGTGCTAGATAGCACAAGCAAAAGCGAAAAAACAGGATATACAAGTTGATACATACCCAGTCCTTGTGTACCAATAATCCAAGTAAGCGGTATGCGATAAATTGCCCCCAATATCTTAACGGCAATTCCACCAAGCATCAAAACAAAAACGCCTTTTACAAAAAGATGATTATTCATAATCATAATATGTGTAAAAAGCTTTCAAATAAACAAAAAAGACGGCCGTTTGTGACCATCTTGTTATTAAGCATTAATTTTTAGAACTTTAAGCTGAATGACTCCGGCATTTATTGACTCGTATTCAATAACATCGCCAACTTTTGCACCAAGCAGGGCTTTTCCTGCAGGACTTTCGTTTGACAAAAGCCCATTTGCAGGGTCGCTTTCTGTAGAACCAACAAGTTTGTAGACCAATTCTTCATCAAATGTCAAATCTTTAAGAGTTACAGTGCAGCCAAGACTTACTTTGCTTGCGTCAACCTTTTTGGCATCAATAACTTTTGCATTGCGAATTTTTTCTTCCAACTCGTTAATTTCAGATTCGCACATGCTTTGCTCTTCTTTGGCAGCAACATATTCACTGTTTTCACTAAGGTCACCAAAAGCACGAGCCGCAGCAATTGCTTTTGTGCACTCTGGGCGTTTAACATTTTTGAGATACTCGAGTCTTTCTTGCAACTGTTTGAGTCCTTCTTTTGTCAAAACTACATGATTTTCCATTTTAGTCATCTCCTACAGATAAAATCTAAAAAATTCAACACCACAAAACGGGTGCCGAATTTTTTTATGAGTGGATTATATATTATTTATGCACAATAGTCAAGTATTTGTGCAAATTTTTATAAAAATTATGGTACTTTTTTATTAAATTTTATTTTTTCTTCGTCTTCTTCAAAAATCTGTAAAGAACGCCTGTTTTAACTTTAACTATGCCAAATGGGCATAACTCTTGACAGCAAAAACAACGAATGCATTTTGTATAATCAAACTTGGCATATTTTTTGCCGTTTTTGCGTGTTTCCATACAAATTGCCCCAACAGGACAATGCCTTGCACAAGTGGCACAGCCAAGACATTTGTTTTTGTGCACCGAAGGGCGTTGGGTTGTCAAATTGTGCAATATTGGTTGAAACCATTTTGGCACAGTTGTCGAAAAAGGCGTGTACATATTGGGTATTCGTTTGTCAAAATCTTTTAATACAAACCCATCAAGTTTATCGCCTACAATTTCAAAATCGTTTGCGTTTTGCAAATATCCGCGTTTTATTCCTACAGAGATTGTTGGCATTGTGTTGGGGTCGACATTCATAATTTGGGCCCCAACAACATCTATTGCCACAGGATTTGTGCTTGCCATAATTGCACCAATCTTTCTAGGGTTGCCGTTTGTTGGCCCCTCGCCTTCCATGCCTATGACTGCATCACTTATTGTTAGTGCCAATTTATTGCCAAAATATCCCCAAATGTCATAAAGCATGTTAGAAAAATTTTCTAGTGTTTGGTATTTGCCATGCATTTGAACTTTTTGCAAACCCGGAATTGCGCCAAACATATTCTTAACGCCATTTGTGATGCCCGTAAAACTATGAGACTTGAGTTTGCAAACATTAATAATAACATCTGCTTTTTGCAAAATTTCCATTATCTCAAATTCTTTTGCAACTTTTGCATCATCAAATTTTGCGGTATAAGAATTATAGTTGTTACATATTTCAAAACCATATTGCAGGCTGGCATCTACCATGCCTGTTGCTTTGTAAATTGCACCCATGTACTTATCATTAAACGGACCACCCGCGCTGTCTGCTATTACAACTTTTGCCCCAGCCTCTTGACACAAACGACTAATTGCAGCCACAACAAGCGGATGTGTTGTTGCCGCGCGTTCGGGTGCAAATTTGATAACCAAATTGACCTTTAATACAACTAGTTGATCTTTTTTCACAAAGCTTTGTATTCCTCCCAAAGCATCAACTGATTTTTTAACCGCATCAAAAACCTTGTCAAATTGATATTCGTCACAGCCAAACAAAGCAACTTTGTTCATAGTATACCCCACTAGTATTTTGTAAGATTGTACAAACAAAAATTATTTTTGTCAATTGTTTGATTGTCGTTGACAAAAAGGTTTTGGGTTGATATATTGAAAACAATTGTGTGAGGTAGATTATGAAGATTTGGTTAAAATTTATGAGCAGTGAAAAAATGCTTAAGAATATAATATATGACACAAAAGAAAACTTTGTGCCCGACCACTTTGCCGATTATTTGCATGATGCTTGCTTTGCACTAGACGAGCCAACGCCAATTGTTGTTTCAAAACATATAAAGCATTTTTTGCACTTAAATACCACAACTTTTTTCCCTCAAGATTTTATTGAACCCGTATCGTTTTTGAGGCTTGAAGTTGATGCCGTGCCCGAAGAAAAGAAAAAGAATAAATAAAAACACGCATAAATTTTGCGTGTTCTTTTTTATTTATCGTATTCGTCGTCTTCGTCAAAATCATCATCGTCTTCTTCTTCGTCTTCATCGTCAAAGTCGTCATCAAAGTCGTCTTCAAAATCTTTGTCTAACTCGTCTTCTTCCTCTTCTTCGTCAATATCATCATCAAACTCACCTGCGTCAATATCCTCTAGCCCCAAATCTTCGTCCATTGGCATATCTAGGTCAAGATCGACAAGGTCATCATCTGAGGCATCTGTGATGCTTACCATATCACCCAATTCATCATCTGCCACAACACCATCTGTGTCATCTGCATCTTCATTTTCCAAAATGTCATCATCATTTTGATAATCATTATTTAGGTCGCGCTCTTTACGACATTGCATACACATTTCTTCGTCATCACGAATATAGTTTGTTTTGCACACAGGGCAAATATCAAAATCTACTCCAAAATCAATGTCACTTTCATCATCTTTGTTAAAGGCTTGTTCCATTTCTTTTTTGCACACACTGCACAACTTATCTTTTTTGTGAATAAAATTTAACTCACAGCGTGGGCAACGAATAAAAGTATTGTCGTTATTCTTTTCCAAAATTATGTTCTCCTAATAAGCAAGTGTTCATTTGATAATATGTTTATATTACCAAATTTGCACATATTATATAGAAAGAATTTTCAAATGTAAACTAAAATTTAATATTTTTTTAAGATTTTTAATTAAAACTAACAACCTTCAATTATCATTTTATCAGCAACAAGTGCAATAAATTCACCATTTGTTGGTTTTTCGTTGGCATTATATACTTGCAAACCAAAAACGGAATTAATGTTTTCTATCTTGCCTCTGTTCCAGGCCACTTCTATTGCATGACGAATAGCACGCTCGACTTTGCTTGGGGTTGTGCTAAAACGAGTTGCAATATTGGGATATAATTTTTTTGTTATGCTGTTAACAATTTCGGGTGTATCGACTGCCATTTTGATAGCTTCTCGCAAAAACTGATAACCCTTGATGTGTGCAGGTATGCCAACAGTTATGAATATATTGCTAATTTTTTCGTCCAAAGATTTTATTTTTGTTGCACTGCTGGGCAAACTTACAACACCTTCGTTTTTATATCGCGCAACAATACTGTTGATGTGTTCTTGTTGCTCGTTTTGTGGTTTTTGCTCTTGCATAATATCTTTGATGCGCCTTTCGACATCATCTGCCGTGCATGGTTTTAATATATAATAACTTGCTCCATTTTGCATAGCATTGCATACAAAACCATCACCCGTAAGCGCCGTAACCACAATAACTTTTGATGTGTTTTTTAAGGTATGCAAATCTTCGAGTATGCTCATACCATCACGCCCGCTTACAACCAAATCAAGTAAAACCACATCGGGGTTTTTATCCTTCACCACCTCAACCGCTTTTTCACCGTTTGTGACATGCTCGAGCACCACAAATCCGTTTTGCTCATTAAATTTTTGTGTTATCATTTCTTTCATTTGTTGGCTGTCGTCAATAATGACCAAACTAATATTATTCATAAATCCTCCTATTTTGTCCAACCTAAGCCTTGCTTGATGGTGGATATTTTGATATTAACAAAGCAAACATAATTTACAAATTAAAAATTTTTGAAAAAATTATTCGCAATCTACAAAAAATTTATTATTTTGTATTAAACTGTCGTTTTTGTCACAATTCTCTCTAAATAACATTGATTTTCTATTTGTCAACACAAATTTGTTGGATTATCTCACCTTAAATAATTATTGATTATATTTTCAAACTTAAACCAACTTTTTGAAAGAAAAATTGTTTTTATAGTTTATTTACATAATAACATTCAAACTATGCAAAATAATAAAGAGGTATTTTATGTTTAATTTAATTGTTTTTATTATCACACAAATAGGTGCAATTAATTGGCTGTGCATAGGACTATTTCAGTTTGATTTTATTGCAGGAATTTTTGGCAGTCAAGCACATTTTGTAAGCCGTTTTATTTATACTATTATTGGTTTGTGTTGTGTTTATATGTTAATACTTCTTGCTGTCAAAAAAGGCAATCTTAGTCTTATTAATAAAAGAAAAAAATAGTAAAAACTATTTTTGTTTTTTAATAAAAACACCACCAAAAAGGTGGCATTTTGCAGAGTTTTGCACTCTATAAAGCTTTGAGCATTACTCAGCGGTAGTTTCTGCGCCCTCTGACTCGCTTAAAACTTTGTCATACTCGGCGAGGACTAACTTTGTAATCTCTTCTCTCGTATTGGTGTCAAGAGGGTGCACAATATCCTTAAAGTTTCCTTCAGGGGTCTTGCGACTAGGCATTGCAACAAACAAACCTTGATTGCCTTCGATAACCTTAATGTCGTGTACAGCAAAGCAATCATCAATTGTTAGTGATGCAACTGCTTTTAATTTGTTGTCATCCTTCTTTACGATACGAATACGAATGTCCGTTATTTTCATCAAGTCACTTCACCTTCCTTTCATTATTAGCAAAAAAGTTCTACTTTCAGCCATTTATATAATACTATGAAGCACTTTTTTTGTCAAATAAATTGCATTACATTTTTTGTATGTCGTGTATATTTAAGCACAATAGATATTTGTTTTTCGTATAAATATTATATGGATATGGATTTATTTGGAAAAAATATGATGTTTTTGGGTATTGGTGGCATAAGTATGTCAGCAATAGCAAGGCTTTGCCACAGTATGGGCGCTGTTGTCACAGGAACTGATATAACCAAAAATGAAAATGTTATTTTATTAAAAAGAGATAAAATAGCAAAAATAAAAATTGGCAATAGCCCAACACTTGTTCAACATGCTGATATTGTTGTGTACACAAACGCCATACAAGAAAGCAACCCCGATTTAAGACTTGCAAAAAGACTTAAAAAAACAATTTATGAGCGGGCAACATTGCTGGGGTTAATTAGTTGCAAATATAAACACACTATTGCCATTTCTGGCACTCATGGCAAAACCACAACAACGGCTTTGCTTGGGTGGATAATGAAAACGGCACAACAAAACCCAACTGTGCACATTGGTGGAATTAGCAAAAACTTTGACAGCAATCTCTTTCTTGGTGGAACAAAATATTTTATAACCGAGGCTTGCGAATATAAAAAGAGTTTTTTGCACCTCAACCCCAACATAACAATCATAAATAATATAGAACTTGACCACCCCGACTGCTATCAAAATTTTGATGATGTTGTCTCTTGTTTTGTACAACTTTCTAGACAAACAAAAGATTGCCTTGTTGTTAATGGTGACAGCCTAGATAAAAATATATTTGAAAACAAAAACACTATTTGTTTTGGACTTAAAAACACCAACAATGTGTATGCCAAAAACATTACTACACAAACAAATACCATGCAATTTGACTTAATATTTAATGGCAACAACTTGGGGACAATAAATACAACACTTCTTGGTACGCACAATGTATATAATATTTTGGCTGCAAGTGCCACTGCGCTGCAATTAAATATTGATTTTGAAATAATAAAAGAAAGTATTTCAACCTTTGAGGGCACAAAAAGACGGTTTGAAATATTGTATGATCAAGAATTGAAAATGATTTTGGATTATGCACACCACCCTAGTGAGATAAAATCTTGTATTGATGCTGCCCGCATGGTGGCAAAGGGCCGAATTATTGCAATTTTTCAACCTCATACATATTCACGAACACTTGCCTTATTAAAAGATTTTTGCACCTGCTGGAAAGGTGTTGATATGCTTTTTTTGCTGCCCACTTACCCCGCCCGCGAAAAAGTTATTCCGGGTGGACGAGCAATAGATATTTTTTATAATCTAAAAGGAATAAATGCGCAATATATATCCAATTCACAAAGTATGATGTATGTTATTGATACCATAAAAAAGCCAAACGACACAATAATTTGGCTTGGTGCAGGAGATATTGAAAATTTTGCAAAAGAATATGCAAAAACGCTTACAAAAGTTAATTAATTTGAAAAAAACTCTTGACTTATACCCCTTCTTCCTATATAATTTATCTACATTACTATTGGTGAGGTGAAATATATGAAGGCTAATACACACCCAAACTATCATGAAGTTACTGTTGTTTGTGCTTGTGGCAACACATTCAAAACAAAATCAACATACAAAAATGATGTTATGAACATTGATATCTGCAACCTTTGCCACCCTTTCTTTACAGGTAAGCAAAAGTTGGTAGATACTGCAGGTCGTGTTGAGAAGTTTAACAAAAAATACAATCGTCAACAAGCAGAATAGTTTTTTTCCTGACTAATAGATGCAAAGCATCTATTTTTTTATGACTTGTGAGGTGTAAAAATGAATCTTGACGATTATTGCAACAAACACAATCTTATTGACACAAATATCATTCGTGACCTAAAATGGTTGGCGTGTGATTATCTTAATTGTGGTTTGTTTGAGTTAAAAGACAAAATAATAGATGGTGTGGCAGAAAAATTTTTGGACAATGGTCTAAAAGAATTAAAAAAACAAACACCACTTGCCTATGTTACCAAAAAGGCTCCATTTTTTGGTACAAACTTTTTTGTTGACAAAAATGTCTTAATTCCTAGAATGGAAACCGAGCAACTACTCGAACTTATAATAAAAGAAAACAAACACAGGCACAATCTTAAAATTTTGGACATGTGCACAGGTTCGGGGTGTATTGCAATTATTCTTAAAAAACATCTTGACTGCAGCCTAACGGCCGTTGATGTTAGTGCACAGGCACTTAAAATTGCGCAAAAAAATGCAAAACTGCACAATGCTGAAATTTGTTTTATTAAGAGTGATATGTTTGACAAAATTGATGACAAATATGATATAATAGTTAGTAATCCCCCATATATTGCAACAAACGAGATAGAAACTCTTGATAATGCCGTAAAAGATTATGAACCCAAAAAAGCCCTAGATGGTGGAAAAGACGGCCTTGATTTTTATCGCGTTATTGCAGATAATGCACCCAATTTTCTTAAAACACGCGGCCTATTGTATTTGGAAATTGGGCACAACCAAGGCAAAAGCGTTTCAAAACTATTAGATAAAAATTTTGAAGATGTGCTAGTAATAAAAGATTATGACAAACATGACCGCATCGTAAGGTGCATAAGGAGATAAAAATGATAGACAAATTGAAACCATTTGTAAATAAATATAATGATATATCAAATAAACTTTGCGACCCCGAGATATTTAACAATATTGAAGAGTTCAAAAAGTTATCAAAAGAACAAGCAAGTCTAAAAGAATATGTCGAACTGTACAACGAGTACAAAAACACTCTTGATAGCCTTGAAAACGCAAAAAGCATAGCCCAGCACGAACAAGATGCCGACTTAAAACAAATGGCCGAGGAAGAAATAAATGAGTATGACGAAAAACTTAAGGCCCTCGACCAAAAAGTGCAAATTGCCCTACTTCCAAAAGATGAGCGCGACGATAATGATGTTTATCTTGAGGTTCGTCCTGCTGCTGGTGGTGACGAAGCAAGTCTTTTTGGTGCAGAACTTTTTGCTATGTACAAACACTATGCCGAAAGAAAAGGTTGGGGTGTTGAGATTATTTCATACAGCGAAACCGAAGTTGGTGGTGTAAAAGAAGGTGTTATGCACATTACGGGTAACCAAGTTTATCATCAACTTAAATGGGAAATTGGTGTTCACCGCGTACAACGAGTGCCCGAAACCGAAAGTCAAGGTCGAGTGCATACTAGTACCGTAACAGTTGCCGTTTTACCAGAATGTGAAGATGTTAATGTAGAAATAGATGAAAAAGACCTTCGCATAGATACTTACCACTCTGGTGGAAGCGGTGGTCAGGGTGTAAACACAACAGATAGTGCCGTACGCATAACACACTTGCCTACTGGCATGATAATTGTTTGCCAAGACGAGCGCAGCCAAATAAAAAACAAAGAAAAAGCCATGAGTGTATTGCGTGCAAGACTTCAGGATATGTATGAACAAAAAGCAATAGCCGAACACGCACAAGAAAGAAAATCTCAGGTAGGTACGGGTGACCGCAGTGAACGAATAAGAACATACAACTTCCCGCAAGACCGCGTAACCGACCATCGCATAGGCTTGTCACTGCATAATATTAACGAATTTATGGCTGGCGATATTGATGAAATGATTAATGCACTTAATGAATATGATATTCAATTAAAATTAAAGAATCTATAATAAAAAACAGTACTATGCACCCTATGTAGTACTGTTTTTTATATGCAAAAGTGCATAGTATGCACATTCCATTTTTAATATTATGCACTACTATGCACAAACAACTATTCGTAAAACTGTTTTTTTGTACTTTATATTATTGCTTACCCATTATTTATCAAACAAAAAAAGACAAAGTGCATATCTTTGTCTTTTTTATTTATTAATTAGATGTTTTCGGCATCAAATTCTGCCATTTCGTCATCTGTTGTCTTTTGTTCGTTTGCGGCAATTTGTGCACTCTCGATAGTTTGCATATCTGCTTGTTCATTAAGCTGAGCATCTGGGTACTCTGCCTCAAACACTTGTTCGGATTGTTCTTTTACACTTTCAAATATGTTTGGAACAACTGTGTTGTATTGTGTAAGTCCTGTACCAGCAGGAATTAATTTACCAATAATAACATTTTCCTTTAGTCCTGTTAAGTGGTCAACTTTACCCCTGATTGCAGCATCGGTTAATACCCTACTAGATTCCTGGAAAGATGCAGCACTTAAGAAACTGTTTGTAGACAAACTAGACTTTGTAAGACCTTGCAAAATTCGGCGTGCGTTTGCTGGCATGCGTCCTTCTGACATAGCCTTAAGGTTAATTTCGTCCAATTCGTCTGCATCAATAATTTCGCCAGGAATAAGGTCGGTGTCACCACTAGATTCTACCTTAACACGACGAAGCATTTGACGAATAATAACTTCGATATGTTTTGGGTCAATATCAACACCTTGTGATTTATAAACTGAATAAACTTCGGTAAGGATATAGTCCTGAACATCTTTTATACCGCGCGTGCGCAAGATGTCTTGAGGGTAAATACTACCTTCAGTTAGTGGTGTACCACTTTCTACTACATCACCATCTTTCACCTTAATAAGTGAATGTGCAGGCAACAAGTATTCGACATCACCCTCATTTGAGTGAATTGTTACGCATTTACGGTTGTCAATTGTTGCAACACTAACTTTTCCACCAACTTCACAAACAACAGCAGCACCATTTGGTCGGCGTGCCTCAAATACTTCTTCGACACGAGGAAGACCTTGTGTAATATCAGATACAGATGCTACACCACCAGTGTGGAAGGTACGCATCGTAAGCTGTGTTCCGGGCTCACCAATTGATTGAGCAGCAATAACACCTACTGCTTCACCAATTTCGACCATATCTGTGCCTGTTAGGTCACGACCATAACATTTTGCACAAATACCATGTTTTGCTTTACAAGTTAATACGCTGCGGATTTTTACTGACTTGATGCCAGATTCTTGAATAATATTTGCCATTTTTGGTGTAATCATTTCGTTGCCCTTGACAAGCACTTCGCCTGTTGCTGGGTCAATAATGTCAGAAACAGCAACTCGACCACTTATGCGGCCTGCCAATGTCTCGACAACAGTATCACCCATCTTAAGTTCGGTAATATCTACACCTTTTGGACTTTCGCCAAGAGAGGCAAAACAGTCATCTTCTGACACAATAACGCCATGCGCAATATCAACAAGCCTACGGGTCATATAACCAGAATCGGCTGTCTTAAGCGCCGTATCGGCAAGACCTTTTCGTCCACCACGAGCAGACATAAAGTATTCGAATGTAGACAGACCTGTACGATAGTTAGAGATAACCGGAATATCAATACGCTCACCAGAAGAGTTTGCAATAATACCACGGATACCACCAAGCTGGTTAACCTGGTCGGCACTACCACGAGCCTTTGACTTAACCATCATTGCAATGTGGTTTGTTGATGGCAAGTTTTCCATGACAGAGGCCTTAATTTTTGCTGTGGCTTCGTTCCACAACTCGATGTTTTTATTAACCTTTTCTTCACGAGTTATAAGTCCACGACCATACAACTTTTCGTTGTTTTGTGTAAGTTTTGTATATTCGTCAATGTATTTTTGACGAGCCTCAGGTATTAACATATCATATACATTAATAGTAATACCTGATGTTGTTGCATGCTTATAACCAAAAGCCTTTACTTCGTCCAACATTTTTGCTGTTTTTGTACTACCAAGAAGGTCAAATGTCTTTGAAATCAAGCCCTTTAACAAACTAACGGTCATTGGGAAATCTACTTCATAATTTAGGCATGTTTCTGGATTTTCGCGGTCAACATAACCAAGTATTTGAGGTATGCATTCATTAAATAAAATACGACCAATAGTTGTTTTTACTCTCTTTTGAATGTGTTGTCCGTGCAAAATTGTCTCGCGTCTTACCTCAATTGGTGCATGAATATCTACCAAACGATTGAGATATGCACTTTTTGCTTCGTCTTCGTCAACAAAGCGTGTGCCTGCACCTTTTGCATCTGGATACTCAACAGTCATATAGTATGCACCCAAAATCATATCTTGGTTTGGCTCGATAGCTGATACACCTGTTGCTGGGCGCAAAATGTTGTTGCTGGCAAGCATCAATATTCTTGCCTCGGTACGGGCTGCGATAGAAAGTGGTACATGAATAGCCATTGTATCACCGTCAAAGTCGGCGTTAAATCCCGGACATACAAGAGGGTGAAGTTTTATTGCACGGCCTTCTACCAAAACAGGTTCGAATGCCTGAAGACTAAGTCTGTGAAGTGTTGGCGCACGGTCAAGAATAACTGGGTGGTCTTTTATTACATCTTCGAGAATATCCCAAACTTCTGGGCGTTCACGCTCGACCATGCGTTTTGCACTCTTAACATTTTGAGTAAAGTTAAGTTCTACAAGTTTGCGCATAACAAATGGCTTAAACAATTCAAGAGCCATCTCTTTTGGCAAACCACATTGATAAATCTTAAGTTCGGGTCCTACAACAATAACAGAACGACCAGAATAATCAACACGCTTACCAAGCAAGTTTTGACGGAAACGACCTTGTTTACCACTAATCATTGCTGTTAATGACTTAAGTTCGCGTTGTTTTGCGCCTTGCACAGGTTTTCCGCGTTTTCCGTTTGCAATTAATGCATCTACTGCCTCTTGCAGCATACGCTTTTCGTTGCGCACAATTACATCGGGTGCACCCAAATCAATAAGTTTTTTAAGACGGTTGTTACGGTTAATAACACGCCTATATAGGTCGTTTAGGTCACTTGCAGCAAACCTTCCACCATCTAGTTGAATCATTGGGCGAAGGTCAGGTGGCAATACTGGCAAACAATCTAGTATCATCCAACGAGGGTGGTTACCACTCTTTAAGAATGACTCGACTGTTTCCAATTTCTTAACAGCCTTAAGCTTTTTTGCACCTTTTGCTGTAAGAACAGTTTCTTTTAATTCTTTGCTTTCTTGTTTTAGGTCAATATCTGCAAGCAATTCACGAATTGCCTCGGCACCCATACCTGCCCTAAAGCCATCTGCACCAAATTCTTCGAGTGCATCACGATATTCTTTATCTGTTATGATTTGCTTGTATTCGAAGTTTGATTTGCCTGGGTCAAGCACTATATAACATACATAATAAAGTACTTGCTCGAGGTTTTTTGCGGTCATATCTAGAATTGTGCCTATGCGGCTTGGCACACCCCTGACATACCATATGTGAGATACGGGTGTTGCAAGTTCAATATGACCCATGCGCTCGCGTCTAACCTTCGAGCGGGTTATTTCGACTCCACATTTTTCGCAGTGGTGGCCTTTGTATCTTACACGCTTGTATTTACCACAATGACATTCATAGTCTTTGCGTGGTCCAAATATGCGTTCACAAAACAAGCCATTAACTTCGGGTTTGAGTGTACGGTAGTTTATTGTTTCGGGTCTTGTAACTTCACCATGTGACCATTCCCTAATTTTTTCGGGTGATGCAAGACCTATTTTTATACTATTAAAGTTTTTTAATTCAAACATTTCGCTCTCTCCTATTCATCATCAAAATCATCAAACAAGTTTCCAGCGTTAAATTCATCTTCGCTGATTATATCACCTGTTGAGGTCTCTGCATCATCAGCCTCATTCTTAATTTCGTCAAAGTTAAGTTCTACTTCACCAACTTCGACATGGTCACTGCGTGCTGCTGAAGCAATTTCGATGTCATCATCTGTTAATTCATCAAGTGAAATTTCTTTGTCGCCATCAGTCAAAATCTTGACATCCATTCCCAAAGATTGAAGTTCTTTGATAAGCACCTTAAATGACTCGGGAATTCCTGGTTCGGCAATTGGCTGACCTTTAACAATTGATTCGTATACTTTTGTACGACCACTTACATCATCTGACTTAATTGTCAACATTTCTTGCAAGATATTTGCTGCACCATATGCCTCTAGTGCCCAAACATCCATTTCGGAAAATCTTTGACCACCAAACATTGCCTGACCACCAAGTGGTTGTGCAGTAACAAGTGCGTATGGTCCTATGCTGCGGGCGTGCATTTTATCATCAACCATGTGGTTAAGTTTTATCATGTACATAACACCAACTGTAACACGGTTGTCTATTGGCATACCTGTACGACCATCATACAACACCATTTTGGCATCATCTTCAAAACCATTGTCTTGATATAATTGTTTAATTTGTTGCTCGGTTGCTCCATCAAATGCCGGAGATGCAACTTTCCAGCCAAGTGCTTTTGCCACACGGCCCAAGTGAACCTCTAACAATTGTCCGATGTTCATACGACTAGGAACACCAAGAGGGCTTAGCAAAATGTCAACGGGGGTTCCGTCTGCCATGTATGGCATGTCGGCAGCAGGCAAAATGCGAGATACAATACCTTTGTTTCCGTGACGACCTGACATCTTGTCACCAATTGAAAGTTTACGCTTTTGTGCAATGTAAACTTCGACTACTTTGTTAACACCTGTTTCCATTTCGTCTTTGTTTCCGCGGCTGAACACCTGAACATCAACAACCACACCGCCGTGACCATGTTGAACACGAAGGCTTGTGTCACGAACTTCTCTTGCCTTTTCACCAAAAATTGCACGAAGCAATCTTTCTTCGGGGGTAAGTTCGGTTTCACCCTTTGGTGTTATCTTACCTACCAAGATATCTCCTGGACGAACTTCGGCACCAACACGAACAATTCCGTTTTCGTCAAGGTTTTTGAGTGCTTCTTCTGACAAGTTTGGAATATCACGGGTGATTTCTTCGTTTCCAAGTTTTGTAGAACGACATTTACATTCTTCTACTTTTAATTTAATAGATGTAAACACATCATCCCTTACAAGTCTTTCGTTAATAAGTATAGCATCTTCGTAGTTGTAACCTTCCCAGTTCATAAAAGCAACAGTTACATTGCGACCAAGCGCCAACTCTCCTTCCTTTGTTGCAAGACCATCAGCAAGAACATCACCTGCTTTTACCTTGTCACCAAGTTTGACAACAGGTTTTTGGTTTAGACATGTTTCTTTTGTGGTTTTTGAGAAAGTGATTAAGTTGTAAACATCTGTTGTTCCTTTTGTGTTTGCAACTTCAATTTTTGAAGCATCAACAAAAGTAACTACTCCGCCCTCTTTTGCAAGAACCAATGTTCCGCTGTCACGAGCAATTTTGTGTTCCATTCCCGTACCAACAATTGGGGCCTCGGGTTGAATAAGAGGAACTGCTTGACGCTGTTGGTTGCACGCAAGTATTGCACGAGCTGAGTCGTCGTTGCCCAAAAAAGGCATCACTGACGGAGTAACTGCAATAATTTGTTTTGGACTTACATCAACATATTCTACCATGTTGCGGTTAATGTTTATAAAGCGGTCTTTATATCTGCACAGTACTGTTTCGTTTTTGAATGTTTTGTCTGGGTTTAATGGCTCGAGTGCTTGGGCAATTTTGCACCCTTCATCTTCATCAGCCATCATATAAACTATTTCGTCAGTAACTTTGTGTGTTGTTGGGTCAACTTTTCTGTATGGGGTTTCGATAAAACCATATTCGTTTACTCGAGAATATAGGGCCATCGAGTTTATCAAACCAACAGATTGACCGTCTGGTGTTTCAACGGCACACAATCTTCCGTAATGTGTATAATGAATATCACGAACTTCGTTTCCGGCACGCTCTTTCTTAACACCACGAGGACCAACTGCACTTGTACGGCGTTTTTGTGTGATTTCGGAAAGTGGGTTTACTTCGTCCATGTTTTGAGATAGCGGACTTGTTTTCATAAAGTCCATAAGTGCCTTGTTTACATTGCGAGCGTTAATTATTGTGCTTGGGCTTGCCTGGGTTAGGTCTTGACCTTGCATGCTTTCACGAGCAAGTTGTGCAAGTTTTACCATACCTGCGTGAAAAGCAAAACTCATAAGTTCGCCAACACTGCTTATACGACGGTTTGCAAGGTGGTCAATAATATCTAGCGAACCAATGCCCTCCATCAAATCAAGCAAATAACTTACTGATGCCAAAATGTCATCTACTGTCAAGCAACGAGTGGTTATGTTTTCGGCGTTATCTTTGATTGCTTGCAATTTTGCATCTTTGTTTTTTGCACTCTTAAGAACCTCAAGAAGTGTAGGATAATGAACCATTTCTAAAACACCAAGTTCTTTTGGGTTGCATTTAATAATTGCATCTAGGTCTACACGGTTGTTGCCTAGCATGAAGTGTTCTTTACCATTTGGCAATAATACCCAAACACCATTAATGCAACTGTTTTGAATGTCTTTTGCCATAGGTTTTGTGATTGCTGTGCCTTTTTCTAGCACTGTGCCATCGGCCAATTTTATTTGTCTTGCCAATTTAAGACCTGGCAAACGATTTGCAAGACATAGTTTTTTGTTAAACTTATAACGGCCTACGCGTTGAAGGTCATATCTTATTTTTGTGAAAAACAAGTTTGAAATATAAGTTTTGATTTGCTCGGCGTTTGGCAACTCACTTGGGCGAAGTTTTTTAGATAATTCTAACAAAGCATCTTCTTCACTTTTTTGTGGCTCGTCATTTAATGTTGCAATAATGTATTCGTTTTTGCCATATAGGTCAATAATTTGCTGCTCGTTAAAACCCAAAGCCTTAAGCAGTAAACCAGCAGAAACTTTTACACTGCGGTCGATGGTGACTTTGATTGTATCTTTTTGTGTTTGTTCAAACTCGAGCCAGGCACCCTTTATTGGAATAAGAGTGTTCTTAAAAGTTGTTTTGCCAGTATTTTTGTCAATATTCTTTTCAAAATATACACTTGGGCTGCGGACAATTTGACTAACAACAACACGGTCGATACCACTTATTAAGAATGAACCTTGCTCGGTCATAAGCGGAATGTCACCCAGCAACACTTCTTGTTCGACAACTTCTCCGGTTTCTTTGTTAACAAGCCTTGCTTTTACGCGGATTGGTGCAGAATATGTAAGGCTGCGGCGACGACATTCTGCCAAAGGATATTTGACAGCACTATAATCGATAGAGTATTCGCCAAAATACAACTCAGCCTTGCCACTGAAATCTTCGATAGGAGAAAATTCAGAAATTACATCACCAATGCCTTTTTCCAAAAATTGTCTGTATGTCTCTTTTTGAATATCAATAAGGTAAGGAATTTCTACCGGCTCTTCGGCTTGAGAAAAACTAATACGCTCGGTCCTTCCAAATTTTACCTTTTTTACAGGAAGTTCGTTCTTTGCATTTGCAGGCATTATGTTCTCCTTAAAAATTTTTTAATATGTGCATAATTTGCTTGCCAAATTTTGCAAGTTATGGTAGATTGGTTTAAGAGATGAAGTATCCACAGTACAAAAAAGTGTGCTAAAAAAAGCAAAAAATATGCTTTCTTAAGATAGCACACTAAATTTTGATATTAAGTTGTGATTTTTGAAAAAACACTGCATCCAACCACCCAAACGCTCTACTAACCACATAGTCTTGATATTATATCATAACTTAATAGTGCTGTCAACACAATTTTAGAAAATTTTTGTTATGTTTTGTCATATTTCCACCTATTTATAGGTGTTTTTATTTTTATGGGTATTATGCACTATAAATTACTATGCAGTTTTTGGCCCTAAAAATCACATACTTTGTGCATAGTTTTATTAAACTTAACATCGTAAATTAAAAAAATTTTTATAAACAAAAAAATTGACCTTCTTGGTCAATTTTTTAATCTAACCCACTTTTGGTTTTGTTAAATATTATAAACCATGCACAAGCAAGTATTGTTACTAATCCCATTCCACCAAAAGTAAACCATTTCCAAAGAGGATTTTCTATTTTGCTCCATTTTGCAAATAGGCTGAGGTCACGATTGATAATGTCACCTTCTTTAACTTGGTTGACATACCCTTTTGTGGTGTACCACCCCTCAAAAACAAATCCTTCGCGCTGAGGTGTTGGCAACATTTCGGCTGTGATTGCATCACCAAATTTTAGGGTTATGTCCTCATAATTGCCATACATGTATGTTATGACAAAATCTTTTAGTGCAAACTTTGCATAAACAACATAATTTCCCGTTGTGCCAGCATCTATGCTTGTTACCCTTCGGGTAAAGTCTTCATCTAAATACCAACCCAAAAAGGTGTAACCGTTTTTTGAAGCATTGCGGAATTGAAGGTCTGTTTCTATTGTATAAACAGCAGGATTAGGGTTTTCGGCACCCTCCATATTGTGGTAAGTAATGGTGTATTGAATGGCAGAATATTCTGGATTAACAATTATATTTTGTTTGAGACTAGAGTTTATATAATAATACCTTGTACCACTAGGAGCAACATCATAAGTTGTTATTTCACTTAATGTGCCATACCACCAACTATCAAAGTTGTAACCTTCTTTTGTAACATTGTACAAATAAACCTTGCCACTATCTGCGGTGTATTGTGTTTGAACAATAGCCGAAACAGTTGTCTCGTTAGTTCCATCAAATTGTGTTATGGTGTCAACATCATCTACATCAGCATAATTTATGGTATAAATAGTAGAATCTGCAAAAACTTTTGCTTCACTATTTATATTAAATGGCACGAACAAAGTCATTGCCCCAAATAAAGCAATTAAAGAAATTTTCAGCATTATACTTAACTTGCTTGTTTTTGTCACTGTTTTCACCACCTTTTTTTTA
>JAFTCZ010000016.1 GCA_017454425.1 Clostridia bacterium
GCAACTTCTCGAAATTTTTGTGCATCTGGCAAAGACTCGACATACAACATAATAAGGTCAATGTTTTTATCCGTACCCCAATATTCTATGGCGTCAATTACATTAATGTCAGTTTGGTTTCCAAGAGAAATAACTTGTCCAACAGAAAGATGCAACATAGGCAGCATGTTAATTACACCGCCAGCAAGTGCACCCGATTGTGATGCAAAAGCAATTCGGCCCATAGAAGGAAGCTCGGGTGCAAAACTTGCATCAAGCCTAACAGATGGGGCAGTGTTAATAACGCCCAAACAGTTTGGGCCAACCATGTTCATGTTGTATTTTGTTATTTTTTCTAATAATTGTTTTTCAAGCACAACACCTTCGCCGCCAATTTCCTTAAAGCCCGCACTAATAATAACAAGGTTTTTGACTTTTGCTTTTTCACATTCGTCAATAACATCAAGCACTGCCTTTGCGGGTACGGCAATAACTGCCAAATCTACTTTGTCAGGAATGTTGTAAATTTTGTCATATACAGGCACGCCCATTATCTCTTTTTCGGTTGGGTGTACGCCATAAATTTTGCCCGTAAATTTAAGGCCTGTTAACAAACGCAATAATTCGTTGCCAACGCTTCCTGGCTTGTTGCTGGCACCAATAACGGCAACACTTTTTGGGTTCATTAATTTTTCTAGTTTATTTCTCATTGTTTTCTCCTATTTCAAACTATGTTTAATAAGCAATTATAAAACAAAAAATTTTTTAAGTCTAGCAAATAAGTGGACTAAATATCTTTGTTTACAAATTAATGCATGATACTATGCTTTTGTATTGTGCATAGTATTTGTAAAAATGCAAAATTTTAATACTATGCACACAAAATTGTGGTACTATGCAGTATATTTTTTAATACTATGCACATTAAAAACAAAAAAAGCATATTGCTATGCTTTAATTTTGCGTATAAGATTATCTGATTGTTTTGCATAATTATATTGTTGTTTGATGTGTTCTTGATCTAATAGTTGTTCGCAGGCAAGAGTGTTTGTTTGTGTTTGTTCTCTTATTGCCAATCCTGTATATGCTTTTATGTCTTTGAAATTTAGATTTTTGTCTTGATATTTTTTGTCAATGTCATCAGGCACCTGCAGTAGTTTTGTGCGAGTTTGCTTAAAGGCTGTTCGCAAATTGTCAATACCTTTTGGGTCGTCAGAAATTATGAACATAGATAGTTCACTAAACCCCGGAGTGATGGCAGTGCGAACACGATCCTGAATGTTGTCTGCCACATCGGGTGAAAGTGATTCGCGCAAATCTTGCGTTTGGCTTTCAAGAAGCTGTGCATATGATTGAAGAGGCTTTGTCTGTTTGCCCAAAACTTCTTCATCACATGCCGTAAGTTTGCGCATTAATATATCAATTTTATTAAGACCTGTTTTGAATTTTTGTATTATTTTTTGTACATATTCTTTTTCCATAATTTCCTCCTATCTTTAGACATTAAATCTAAACAGCATTACATCGCCATCTTGCACTTCATAATCTTTGCCTTCCATTCGCACTTTGCCTTGCTCTTTGGCCGCCAAAAAACTTCCACATGCCACAAGTGTGTCATACGATACAACCTCGGCCTTAATAAAGCCTTTTTCAAAGTCTGTGTGAATAACGCCTGCGGCTTGTGGGGCAAGAGTGCCACGCTTGATTGTCCACGCCCGCACTTCTTTTTCGCCAGCAGTCAAATAACTAATAAGTCCCAATAATTTATAACTAGAGCGCACAAGTTTGTTAAGGCCCGATTCGTCTATGCCAAATTCTTTTTGAAATTCTGCCAAATCTTCGTCATCAAGTTCGGATAACTGTTGTTCGATATCAACGCAAAGGTCGACAACTTCGCTGTTATCCATCTTTGCAATTTCGTGAAGTTTTTGCACAGCAGGAAAGTCTAGTGGGTGAGAGATTTGTTGTTGTGAAAGATTTGCAACATACAACACAGGTTTTGCACTTAACAAAAACGCATCGCGCAAAAACTTTTGCTGTTCTTTATTAAGTTTTGCGGCTCTTGCAGGTTTGCCTGCTTGCAAAGTGCTTTTTATTATATTTAATGCTTCTAACTGCGCTTTTGCATTTTTGTCGCCACCACTAACTTGTTTTTGCACTTTTGGCAGTTGTTTTTCAAGGCTTTCTAGGTCGGCAAGAATAAGCTCGAGATTTATCACTTCGACATCACGGGCAGGGTCAATGCTGCCATTTACATGAATAACCCGGTCGTTTTCGAAACATCTTACAACATGCACAATAGCATCAACCTCGCGGATATGTGAAAGAAATTTGTTTCCCAGCCCTTCACCTTGGCTGGCGCCTTTTACAAGCCCCGCAATGTCTACAAACTCAATCGTGGCGGGTGTTATTTTTTTTGTATTGTACATACGCCCCAACACCTCAAGCCTTTCATCGGGCACACTTACAACACCTACATTGGGCTCGATTGTACAAAAAGGGTAGTTTTCGCTGGGCACCATTGCTTTTGTTAGGGCATTAAACAATGTACTTTTGCCCACATTTGGCAATCCCACAACACCTAATTTCATGTTTGTTTCTCCTTTGTGTCAAATTATATATGGATTTGCGTTTTTTGTAAAGTAAATAATTTGAAAAACTATTTTTGTGAATTTTACACAAAATATACAAAAATCTTAAAATGCTTAAAAAAAGATTATAAAAATTGTTTTGATTTTATTTATATATAAGATATAATTATGGTAAATTTTAGGAGGGAAAATGGACAAAAAACCATATACTTTGTCACCCCAAAAAGTGTACCAACAATACAACACCAAAGAACAGGGTTTAACCGAAGAAGAGGCCCAAGTTCGCCTTTTGCGAAATGGCCCAAACCAGTTAAAAGAAGGCAAAAAGCACAGCAAACTTTATAAATATTTTTCGCAATTTAAGGATGTAATGATAATTATTTTGTTGCTTGCAGCTGTTATTAACTTGGTGGTAACAATAGTTAGTCATTCAACTGAGGGTTATATAGATGTTGCAATAATTGTTGGAATTGTTATACTTAATACTATTATTGGTTATGTGCAAGAAGATAAGGCCGAAAAAGCACTCGAAAGCCTAAAAGAGATGTCCGAACCGTTTACAAAGGTTTATCGTGATGGGCAAGTCAAAAAAATACCTACAAAAAATATTGTGGTAGGTGATGTAATATTGCTTGAGGCAGGCGACATTATTGGTGCAGACTGCTATATTATTGACACAAAAGGCTTGTCTTGTGATGAAAGTTCACTTACAGGTGAAAGCGAGCCTGTGCAAAAAAGCGTTTCAAACGGTTTGCCCGAAGATACTGTGCTGGGTGACCGCACAAATATGGCTTTTAGTGGTTGCAATGTTACTTTTGGGCGTGCGATGGCCGTGGTTGTTGCCACCGGTATGAACACCGAACTTGGTAAAATTGCGCAAATGCTTGAGGACAAAAAACCCGAGACCACGCCAATTCAAAAAAAGTTGTCAAAACTTGGAAAAATACTAAGCATTATGGTCATAATCATTGCTGTTGTGATTTTTGTAATTAATGTTTTGGTGCGTTCTAGTCACAGCATTATTGATGCGCTGCTTACAACAATTGCAATAGCCGTTGCGGCCATTCCCGAAAGTTTGCCAGCGGTTGTTACTATTGTTATGGCAACAGGTGTATCTCGAATGGCCAAGCGTCAAGCAGTTATACGAAAAATGCACGCCGTAGAAACTTTGGGTTCGTGCCAAATTATTTGTTCGGACAAAACAGGAACACTTACACAAAACCACATGACAGTAAAGGCAATGTATGTTGACGGACAAATCGTTGACATTGACAACATTGATGCAAAAAAACATACACAACTGTTTAATGCGATGACACTTTGCAATGATGCAATTGCAAACAATGACGGATATGTTGGTGACCCAACCGAAATTGGTTTGCTTGAATGTGCGCATAATTTTGATATTAACAAGAACGCCGCAAACAAACAATATCCTCGAGAAATGGAAATTGCGTTTGATTCAAATCGCAAGCTTATGACAACCTTTCATCAAATTGATGGCAAGATGATAGGGTATACAAAAGGTGCACCAGATGTTATGTTGCCACATGCAACAAAAGTGTTAATAAATGGTACTGTTCGTACAATAACACAAGAAGATGTTAATGCATACAATCATGCTTTGCTGGCTTTAAGTGAAAAAGGTTTGCGTACTCTTGCCTTTGCGTACAAAGTCAAAAAAGACAAACAGCCAGCATCAACAAAAGACGAAACCGATTTGGTTTTGCTAGGAATTGTTGCCATGCAAGACCCTGCGCGTCCTTCTGCGAGGGCGGCTGTTGCAAAATGTAGGGCAGCAGGAATCAAAACAGTTATGATCTCTGGCGATTATGAGGCTGTGGCAAAACAAATTGCAACCGAGGTGGGTATATATCAAAAAGGTGACAAGTTGTTAAGTGGCAACAAATTGCACAAGATGACGGACGAAGAGTTGAAAAAAGTTATTCAAGATGTTACGGTTTATGCGCGTGTTACGCCACAAGACAAATTGCGTATAGTAAGAATTTGGAAAGAACTTGACAAAGTTGTGGCAATGACGGGTGATGGTGTAAATGATGCACCAAGCATCAAGCAAGCCGACATCGGCGTTGGCATGGGCGTTACGGGCACAGAAGTAACAAAACAAGTGGCCGATATGGTTCTTATGGACGACAACTTTGCCACAATTGTTGGTGCAGTAGAAGAAGGCAGGCGAATTTATCAAAACATTCAAAAAGTTGTTACTTTCCTTATTGGCAGCAATTTGGTTGAAGTGTTTGCAATTCTTATTTGTACACTATGTTTGCCCGAATTAACATTCTTAAATGCAATTCAAATTTTGTTTATCAACCTAATAACAGATGCGTTACCGGCAATTGCGCTTAGTGTCGAACGCGCCGAAAAAGACATTATGGCACAACCACCACGAAGCAAAAACGAAGGCTTGTTCCACGGAATGTGGCAATACATTTTGGTGCAAACTATTTGGCAAACGGCAGTTGTAGCAGGTGCCTTCATAGTCACCTACAACACAACAGGTGACAATGTTCTTGCCACAACAATGGCGTTTGTAATTTTAAGTATGACCGAATTATTCTACATCATCAACATTCGCAGTTTTCACTCAATTTTTGCTCAAAATCCATTTTACAACAGATGGTTTTGGTTAACGCTTATATTTAGTTTTGCAATAAATGTAATACTTGTTGGCATACCAGCGGTTGCAGGTGTTATGCACTTAACATCATTAAGTATTGCACAATGGGCAATTGCTGTTGGTTTGGCGGCTACGATTGTACTTATTATGGAACTTTTCAAATTAATTCGCTATTTGGCACACAAAAATAAATAACATTCAATTAGTAAAGGCAAAATATTATTTTGTCTTTACTTTTTGTTTTGTTTCTGCTATAATAGACAAGCAGTTTTTGGGGGTGTGAGTAATGAATAAAAAAATAAAAGATTGGGATAAAGAGGTAGAATATCTTACCAAAACCGAACAAGCCATAGATCGAAAGATTGCTAAAATAACACAAAATGTTGATGCACAAAAAGATATTGCCGAAGAATTAAAAACTCAGTACTATGCAGAAAAAGCATCTCGCGAAATGGATAGATATGATAATGCTGCACTTTTTGGTCGCATTGATGATTTGATGATGTTTACAAACGAGCAAATTGACCAAATCACCGAACTAAAAAGACGAAAAAATCAACCATATTTTGGCCGAGTAGATTTTGCAATAAAAGATGACGAACACCCAATGCCAATATATGTTGGGTTGCGCACCATTGATGACAGCAAAAATTATTATGTTTTTGATTGGCGTGCACCAGTTGGTGAATTGTTTTATGAATATGGTAAGGGTGATGCAAGTTATAATAGTCCCCAGGGCACAACAAAAGGGAAAATAACTCTCAAGCGTCAGTATGATATATCCAACGCAACCCTAAAAGGTGTTTATGATGTAGACCAAAATATTTATGACGAATATTTACAAAAATTATTAGCAAACATTTCATCAACTCAACTGCATAATATTGCCAGTACTATTCAGCGCGAGCAAAATGAAATTATTCGCAATCTAAAAGATGACATTATTGTTGTACAGGGTTGCGTGGGAAGTGGAAAAACAACGGTTGCGCTGCACCGCATAGCTTATATGCTTTATAAACTTGACAACCTAAAGTCTGACAATATTTTGCTGTTTTCGCCCAATGAATTATTCTTCAGCCACATAAGCAATGTTTTGCCCGAACTGGGTGAACAAAACACGCACACAGCAACCTTTGGACGCTTTGTGCAAAATATACTTGGCATACCAAATCGAATAGAGAATATGGACGAGTTTGTTGCAAGATACGAAAACGCCACAAAAAATGGTCAAAAACAAATTTTGCAAAAACTTAAAATGAATATAAAAGATGAAATAAAAAGTTTTGTATACTCATATGTCAATAGTCTAACATTTGAAAAGGGTTTTAAGCTGCGTGGGCATGTATATACAAAAGAGGATTTAACAAACCTACTTCAAAAAGATGCAAACGAAAAACTTTTTGCAAGAATAAACATATTAAATCAACACATAATGACCGAGTGCAAACTGGGCGCAAATTTTGCAAAACAATTGTATCAAGAAATTGTTTCAAGACTGAATAAATCAATAGACAATGCACAAATATTTAATTTATTTATGCAATCAAAAGGTTTTTTGCCATGTGACTTTAATGGTGTAATAAAATACGAAGATGCAATACTTTTGTGTTTGTATTATGAATGTGTGCAAGATTTAATAGTTGCAATGGATATAAAACAAATAGTTTTTGACGAAGTGCAAGATTATCCACTTTTGTTTATAGATTTTGTAATGCGACTTTTTCCGCATGCACAATACAGTATGTATGGTGATGATGCGCAAATCACAACGGCAGGCGCAATGTCAAGCCTAAAAGAGTTGTCAAAACTAGATAGCGGTTATCGCACCTCACATTATTATAAGTTAACGCACACTTACCGCAGCAGTGAAGAAATTGTTGAATATACAAACAAAATTTTGAATATTGATATGCATAATGCCTTTAGGCTTAAGTATGGTCAGCCAGTTGAAGAACTTGTGACAAAAGACACATACAAAAACCTAAACAGCATTTTGCAAAAAACAATTCCAAATAATCGTTCGGTTGGCATAATTTGTGGTGACACAAAAGTGGCGCGCACAATTTATCAAAAATTGAATGACGAATACAAACAAAATACTGATTTAATCACAAACGCAAAAGATGCAGGGATAAGGCAAATCCAGATATTGCCTGTTACTATGGCAAAAGGACTAGAATATGACACAATAATTGTTGTTTCTGACGGCGGGGTTTTTGATGGTGAATTTGGCAAAAATCATCTTTACATTGCTTGTACAAGGGCAATTAATAAATTGTATGTTATTAAGAAAAAATAATTATGCATACTATTGTGCATAGTACTCAAAAAAAGCGGTAAATAAACTGCTTTTTTGTTTTTTCATATTATGTATATGGTGGTGAGTATAATAAAATAAAAAAGGTGAGATATGTTAGAAAACAATTTGCAAACTATTTTGCCACCACCACTTACTTTTGTGTGCATAATTTTGCTTGCGTTTTTACCACTTCTCGAGGTAAGGGCAGCCGTTCCTTTTGGGCTGTCTTCGCTTGTTGGCAAAAGTTTGTCTGTTTGGCCAGTTTGCTTATTTAGTTTGGTTGGTGCATGCTTGGCATCTATTGCTTCTATTTTTATTTTCAAATTTTTTATAAGACTTGCAAATAAAAATAAAAAAATAAACAAGTACTATGCAAAGTTTTACAAAATTATTAATACAAGATTTTTTGAATATCAAAAAAATATTGCAAACAAAAATGCAAAAAAAGCAAAAATAAAAAAGTGGTGGGCGGTCGCACTTTTTACTGCAGTGCCTTTGCCAATGTCGGGCGCATGGGCGGCAGGGGTGTTGTCGGTGTTTTTGCAAATGTCAACACTCTCTTGCATAAGTGCAATATTTTGCGGTAATGTTTTGTCAATAATAATTATGGCATTATTTTGCACAATTTTTTATGATTTTGTTAATTTGGTGTTGGTTGTTTTTGTGATTATTTCGCTGCTTGTTGCCATATATTATCTAATGGCAATATTATTTGGTATAAAAAAATCTTGTCAAAAACAACAAAACTAAAAATTTTGCATACAAAAAATTGCATAAAAATGTATTTTGTATTATAATTTACAAATAATTGCACGCCGCGGAGGGGAAATGCAAAAGAAAGAAATGTACAACCCAAAAGATAGTTATGTGATGGGCTTGTTGGGGGTTTTGACACCTATTATTGCCTATGTGTTTATTAGCATACTTATTGTTTTTATTGCTTTTGGCGCAGGGCCTGGGTTTGAAGAACTGTTTGATAATCCTGTTTTTGTTTATATTTCTCAAACTATATTTGAGGTAATGTTTTTGGTGGTCTTGTTTGTTTACAATAAAATTGCGTGTACAAGCTATGTTTCTGCAAGTTATATGAAAACAAAACCACGCTATCTAAACTGGGCAGTGGCAATTGTTATTGGTGTTGCGCTGTCAATATTCTTTAGCCCTCTTATTGGGTTGTGGGAAAGGCTTTTGTCTGCAATTGGTGTTTATTTGCCAAGCATAAGTATTCCACTTGACACACCACTTCAACTTGTTTTTGGAATTGTTGTGTTGGGACTTGTTCCTGCAGTGTGCGAAGAATTTGTCTTCCGTGGTGGGGTATTAAATGGTTTGCGCGAAAAGGGCGTTTGGTTTGCCGTGCTGTACAGCAGTATGTGTTTTGCCCTTATGCACACTAATTTGCAACAACTGCCTTACACATTTTTGTTGGGAATGGTAATTGGTTGGATAGTTTATTATACAAAAAGCATTTGGTTGGGTGTTTTGATTCATTCACTTAACAACATAACAGTAATATGTTTTAATTATTTTGGTGGTGGTGCGCCAGATACTTTGCCACCATTAACAACTGGTGATGTTGTATATGCTGTTTTGATGACTTTGGTTGGTGTTGGTATGGTGGTGCTTTTTATGTGGTTTGTAAGGCGTTACAACAAACCAAAAGAAAGCCAAATTTTATCAACACCAATGAAAGCACCGCCAAAAGATGAAATACAAAAAACAAAGCGTGATTCGTTAGTTATAATAATAAATGTGTGCATAATAGTTGTGGCATCGGTATTGACAATTTTGCGTGCTTTTGGTAAATGGTAAAAGGTAATTATGAAAAAAACTATCATTAATGACAAATCAATATTCATAAGTGGGTTAGCATATTTTTTGATTATGCTATCCTTTATTGCCATGAGGTTAATTGTTGCAGCAGGATTATTGGGTGATGTTTATAGTGATTTGACAGATTATATATTCACTTTTATTGTGCAAATAGTTATTCTTGTTGGCCTGCCTTTGTTGTTTATGATATTATTTGCAAAGCAAAAGCCAAAAGAATTATTTGCAAAACATAGTTTTAGGCCAATAAATTTTAAGATGGTTTTGTTGTCACTTGTGCTAGGGGTATGTACTTTTGTTCTTATTTTGTATGTATCAACATTTTGGTCCGGAATTTTATCTGCATTTGGATATAGCACGGGGGCAAGTTCAAGCACACCTGCCACAAATAATGCGGTAGTTAATTTGCTGCTAGGAATTTTGTTTGTAGGTGTTTTGCCGGGTTTTTGTGAAGAATTTAGTCATCGTGGCATGGTGCTTGGAAACATCAAACAAGATGGTGCAATAAGGGCAATTTTATTTAGTTCTTTGTTATTTGGATTGATGCACTTAAGTATTGCGCAAGTTGGATATGCGTTTGTTGTCGGAGTTGTACTTGGCACTATCACTTTGCTTACTCGTTCGATTTATCCTGCAATGATTGTGCATTGCACTTCAAACAGCATCAACACATATCTTAATGCAGCAGGTGAAAACAATTGGTGGGGCGGAAGTTTTTTTGATACAATCAATAATTTTATTGTCAACAATAATGCAATGTTTTTGTATATTGTAAATACACTTATTTTGTTAATGCTTATTGTTTTAATTGCGTACATTATGCTGGGGTTATTTAAGCAAGCAAAACTAAATGATTTTTATGTGTTCAAGAAAAGGCTTGCCCGCAGACTAAAAGGTAGCGATTTTAGTGACCAAATAGACCTAAATGATGATAAGCAAGTTTTGTTGTTGTATCGCGAAACACAGTTGCATGATATGCATCAAAAATTAGAAAATTCTACGCTTACGCCAGAACAAATCGAGCAAAACATAAACAAGTCGAATTTGCTTTCTCTTATGTTTGATGAAGATGTAACAAAAAAACAAAAGGTTAATCATCTTGATTATTTGTTTTATTATTGCAGCATAATTCTTGGAACAATAGTAACCATCATCACATTTATTTGGGGTATATTATAAAAACACTAGGAAAACCTAGTGCTTTTTTATATTTTGTAGTTATCAAGTTTTTTTAATGAAGCAAAGAAAATTTCTTTGAATTCTTTTTGTTGTACATCAACAACAATTTCAACATTTCCATTTTTGCAAAACTCTGCAAAAGTGCGGCCCACATTTTCTTTTGTATCAACAGTTAAATTTGCTTTTTTGATTGTAAAAATTTTTGGATACAAAAAACAAAACAATGCACTTGTATCATTTGTCGCAACAATATGCAAACCTTGTGCAAGCATATTTGGCTCGAGATAATTTTTGTATGTCACACTTAAAAAATGTCCAACAGAATTTAATTTTGCAATTTGTTTTACTTCTTTTTGGTCTAGCCCTACGCGATATCTGCCAATGTGTGATGGCAACATTCGTAAAGGTATGCCACTATTAAGTACAATTTCAAAAGCCTCGGGGTCGCATTTGATGTTAAACGAATCATGGTTTGGAAAATCTTTCATTCCATACGGGCTGCCGCCCATAAAAACAATTTTCTTAATTAATGGCACAACATCAGGATAGGTTGATATAAGTTTTGCAATATTTGTATGCGGCCCAAAAACAAAAATTGTTATCTCATTCGGGTTTTGTTTTATAACTTCATACATTTTATCTATGGCATCACACTTAAGGGGTGTGTGTTTTGTATTTTTTGGCGGTTCAAATTCGCCCAATCCTTGCACACCATGAAGAAGGGTGGCATGTTTTACCGAACGCACAAGTGGTCGTGCTGAACCTTTTGCAACAGGAACATTTTTGTCTAATATATCAAGCAAAAAACAAACATTTCGTGTGGCATTGGTAACCGAAATGTTTCCACTAACTGTCGTAATTAACTTGATATCCAGGTTGTCATTTGTTAGGGCAAAAAACAAAGCGGTTGTGTCATCAACTCCTGGGTCAGTATCAATAATTATTTTATTTTTTTTCATGTAAATATCCTGCGTTTTTTATTTTGTGTATCAGCATTAATTATATACAAATCAAAAATAATAGTAAAGCAAAAAAATGCAGGTTTGCCAATTTTAAGTTTTTATTTTTTGCTTTCTGGTTTATTTATTTAATAAAACTAAAGTTATACAACAAAAAATGCTTGCACTTTTGAAAATATTAAAGTAAAATGTATTTGTATATATGTGAGGTAGATGTGAAAGATAACAAAGACGATACATATTTTATGGGGCTTGCAATAAAAGAAGCAAAACGCGCTTATGCACAAGATGAAGTGCCCATTGGTTGTGTTTTGGTAAAAGATGGTGTTGTTGTTGCAAGGGGTCACAATCAAAAAGTTGCGCGCAATAGTGCAATACATCACGCCGAGATGATATGTCTAAATAAGGCACAAAAAAAACTTAATGATTGGCACTTGTTAGATTGCACTTTGTATGTTACGCTAGAACCTTGCCCGATGTGTGCGGGTGCATGCATTAATACAAGGCTTGGCCGAATTGTGTTTGGTGCACATGACCCAAAAGCGGGGTGTTGTGGCACGCTTTACAATTTGCCGCAAGATGCGCGATTTAATCATCGCCCCCAAGTTGTTGGCGGAGTGCTGAATCAAGAGTGTGGGCAGTTGTTAACACAATTTTTTAAGACAAAACGGAAGGAGAAAGCATAATGGCATTAATAGTAGAACAAGATATTGACAATGATATCGAAACACTTTGGCAAAGAGTTGTAAAAGAACCGGTGGACAGTGATGTAGATGTAATTTTGTTGCGTGTTCATCACCCCGAATGTGGTCTTGCTCGCAACAGTTATGATATAAGCATATTGGGCAAAACCATAAAAGAATGGGTTAAGTTGGCGTTTGATAAATGCAATGTGCTAGAACTTTCGTACACCGAGGGTGATGATATTTTGCAATTTGTCAAACCTTATGTAGGGCACAAAAAATATACCGCTGTTTTTTATGCCGACACACCACTTTTTAGCCGTAAAACATTTTTATCTATTATTGATTATGTAAAAACAAAAGGGCTTAATGTTTGTAAGGTACAGCGGGGTTATGTGTTTGACACCGAGTATGTTATTAATGCTCAACGAATTTTTGCGTCAACAACGCCCGGGCTTGGTGATGCAGATGACTTTTTTGTTGCAAATAGTATGCAAGCAATAAACAACATTGCAAAAATTTTGCGCAGCCGAATAATAGATTATTATATTCGCAAAGGTGTTCAGTTTTTGGATAAAGAAAGAGTATATATTGATGCTGATGTTGCCATTGGCGATAATGTTGTTATTTATCCGGGCAATGTATTGCAAGGTCATACCGAAATACAAGATAATGTTGTGCTTTATCCAAACAATCAAATAGTTGACAGCAAAATTGGGCAAAATAGTACCATCTCTTACAGTGTTGTGCGCAACAGTCAAATTTCTAATGACAGCGAGATTGGGCCATTTAGTTTTGTTGATAAGGGTAAAATAAAAAAATAGGAGAAAAATAATGAAGTTAATAGTAGGATTGGGCAATCCGGGAAAAGAATATGATGACACACCACACAATGTTGGGTTTGGGGTAGTTGACAATATTGCAAAGTCTATTAATGCAAAATTTAGTCGCAAAGCAAAAAGCGGGGCATTGTATGCCGAAGGCAAGCTTAACGAAAATCCTGTTGTGTTAATAAAGCCTCAAAATTTTATGAACACAAGCGGAGATGCCGTATTTGCTTATGCAAAAAAATATAACCTAAAACCAAGTGATGTAATTGTTATTTTGGACGATTTTGAGTTGTCACCCGGATTAATTAGGGCAAGGCTTGATGGCACAGGCGGAACACACAATGGTCTTAAACATGTTGTTTTGCGTTTGGGCACAACCGAGTTTGCTCGTATTCGCATTGGTGTAGGTGATGCCCAACCGGGTCAAGATTATGCAACTTTTGTTTTGTCAAAAATGACAGGCGAAAGATTAAAAAATGTTGCCTTGGGTATGGAAAAGGCCCAAAAACTTGTTGAAGATTGGGTAAGCGGCAAGAATATTTCAACAACAATGTAGAGGACTTATGTTTAACGCAAAAGAGTTGCCAAAAGATGACAACATAACTAAATATTATGAACTTATCCGCAAAAATAAAAATTTTGCGGTTTTTGGTTTGAATATAGGCGAAAGGATTTTGCTTTCAAGTGGTATTTGTGGCCCTATTTGTTATGTTGTCGAAGATGCGGAAAAAGCAAAAGATATTACAACTGCTTTTAAGATGATTGGCCGCAAGGTGGCAACACTTTCAAGTCAAACGCTAGATTATACATATCATCTTTTAGAATTTGGTAGTGATACTCGTGATAGACAAAATATTCTTTATGATATGCTTAAGGGGAATGTTGACACCCTTGTCGTTACACCCAATATTTTGTTTGAGCAATTTGTAAGCCCCCAATTATTTGAACAAAATATCCTAACCTTGCATAGCGGTGATGATGTGGATATCGACAAACTTGTTAATAGTTTAATTGGGCTTGGGTATGTGCGTGTAAGTTCGGTCGAACAACCAGGGCAGTTTTCGAAACGCGGAGATGTTGTTGATATTTTTTCACTTAACAACATAGTGCCTGTTCGTATTTATTTTTTTGATACACAAATAGAAAAAATAAATACATTTAATATTCTTTCTCAATATGCAATCGAAAGTGTTGATGCAGTTGACATTTGTCCAAATGGTTATCAGTTGCCCGATAAAACCATACAAACTTTGCAAAAAGAATTGGATAGTGCTATTGTTACGGCAAGCAAAACGGCCTCAAAGCGTTCAAAGCCTAACGAATATTTATTAAACATTAGTGCTATGCACTCAATAAAAGAAAGTCTTGCAGATATCTTGTCTTTGTCTGGTGCAAGATTTTTGTCTGTTTTTATGCAAACATCTTGCATATTAGATTATTTTGATAATCCTGTTGTCATTTTTGACCAACCCAAAAATTGTTTTGAGCAAATTTCAAATTATTCGAAAATGCTTACGCAAAATATTGATGAAGGAATACAAAATGGAACTTTGCTTAATGCACACAAAAATGTGTTAATTGATTTTGATACCATTCAATTTATCACGCAAAAATATGTGCAAATAAGTTATCAATCTATCATGACGCAAAATAAATTTTTTGCACCACAAGATGTCATAAATTTTGTTTGCAATCCTATGCCAAAATTTGGTGGCAATTACAAAGACCCTGCGCGTGAACTTTCACGAATTTTGTTGCAGGGTGAAAAAATTTTGTTTTGTGCAAAAGATGATAATGATGCTTCAACGCTTTTTAATATTTTGTCAAAAAGCACAAAACTTGATGTGCAAATTATTCAACAAACATCAAAGGCGGCAAAAAACAAATTAAATATTATTGTTTTGCCACTAAAATATGGGTTTTATTTTAATACTATGCACATGTGTGTGTTTGGCCTTGAAGAAACACAACACAAAAGTGTACAAAAGCACAAAACAACAAAAAAAGAAAATACATTTAATAGTGTGCTTACCCTTCCCAAAGAAGGGGAATATGTTGTGCATGATGTGAACGGAATTGGTGTTTGTGAGGGCATAACAACACTTTCGGTAAATAATGCCACTCGAGATTATTTGGTAATAACTTACAAAAACAATGACAAATTGTATGTGCCAACCGAACAAATTGACATGTTGTCTAGATATGTGGGTGCTGACAAAACACCAACTCTTAATACTTTGGGCAGCGCACAGTTTGAAAAAATAAAACAAAAAGTACGAGCAAGTGTCAAACAACTTGCCTTCGACTTGGTGCAGTTGTACAAAGCAAGACAAAATCTCAAGCGCGAAGCATATGAGATTAACAAAGAAATGAAAGAGCAAATAGAAGAAAGTTTTGCATACACCCTTACTGATGACCAACAACGCGCCATAGATGATGTTTATGCTGATTTGTCGTCAAACAAAATTATGGATAGGCTGGTTGTTGGTGATGTGGGATATGGCAAAACCGAAGTTGCAATTCGTGCGGCTTTTGTTGCAGCATTAAACGGTAGGCAAGTTGCTGTGCTTGCTCCGACAACAATTCTTTGTGAACAACACTACAATTCATTTTTTGCGCGCCTTAATGCGTTTGGCATAAATGTTGCTTGCATCAACCGCTTTAAGAGCACAAAAGAACAAAAGCAAATACTAACTGACTTAAAAAATGGTAAGATTAATGTAATTTGCGGAACACATCGCTTGTTGTCAAAAGATGTGCAGTTTTTTGATTTGGGCTTGCTTATTTTGGACGAAGAACAAAAATTTGGTGTTGGTGATAAAGAAAAAATAAAAAATATCAAAACAAATGTTAATGTATTGACGCTTTCGGCTACGCCAATTCCTCGAACATTACATCTTTCTCTTGTTGGGATTAGGGATATTAGTACAATCGAAACACCGCCAGTTGACAGATTGCCTGTGCAAACTGTTGTGTCACAATTTAGCAACACTTTGCTTACTATGGCAATCAATCGTGAATTAGAGCGTGGCGGGCAAGTTTTGGTTGTTGCACCAAAAATAAAAGGTCTTGATGCCCTCAAAAAACGCATTAACGAACTTACTGACAATCGCTTGCGTGTTGCCATTGCTCATGGGCAAATGGATAAAGACATCTTAGAAACCACAATGCTTGAGCTTTATCGTGGTGATGTTGATGTTTTGATTGCCACAAGTTTAATAGAAAATGGAATTGATATACCAAACGCAAATACTTTGTTTGTCGTAAATAGTGAAGATTTTGGGTTGTCACAGTTGTATCAACTTCGTGGGCGAGTTGGGCGAAGCGACAGGCTGGCATGGGCGTACTTTACTTATATGGACGAAACAAAAATAACAAGTGTTGCATATTCTAGGCTTACAACCTTGTTAGAGTTTTCACAGCTTGGCAGTGGTTTTAAGATTGCTATGCGTGATCTTGAAATGCGTGGCGCAGGTGATATATTTGGGGCAAATCAACACGGACAAATGGCCAAAGTTGGTTATGATATGTATTGCAAACTGCTAGAAAGCGAAGTTGTTGCAATAAAAGGTGAACAATTAAAAAGCACACGCCCAATTCGTGTTGATGTTGATATTGATGCCTATATTCCGCAAGGCTTTTGTGCAAGCAGCGAAGAAAGAATGGAACTATACAGTATGATTGCTTCGATATCAACCCCACAAGAGTACAAAATAATTGTTTCGCAAATTGCAGACAGATGGGGCAGTGTACCGTCTTGCGTCGAGGGTTTGTGCAAGGTTTCTCTTATAAAAACCTTGGCACAAATAAATGGAGTAGAGCGCTTAAGCATAACCAAAAACAAAATAATAATGCAAATTGGTCTTGATTATGATAATTGGGCATCACAAATGAACGAAAAAATCGCAAATCAAAAAGATTTTAGGGTTTACAAAAAGCAAAATATGGCAATATTTGAAAAGACAAATCCGTTAGCCTCATGGGACAAAAACTATGCAAGTCTTGTAGGAATATTGCATAAAAACTAAAAAAATCTACTCAAAAGATTGACGAAAACCCAACTCTGTTGTACAATGGTAGCAAATTGATTTTGGAGTAATGGCATAATGAAGACAAAAACTATTAAAAAGCAAAATTTTCTTAAGATGATAGCAATGCTTGTGGCATTGATTTTTGCTTTTGTTCCTATGCTTGCGGGGTGTGATTTGGTAACATTAAACGAGGGACTTTATCTTTCGCAAACAGTAGGCAGTTGGGGCACAATAACGATAACAAAAGAAGACTTAATTCGCGCATACAACAATTATGGAAATTCAACCTATGACAGCAGCAGCACACCAACCAAAGAGGGCGTCGAAAGCACTCTTGACTTGTTGTTAAAGCGTGCTGTTATGGTGCAATATCTTACTGACCCTGCAAATGGCAAAGAGGGTAAGGCAATTGTTACTCTTACCATGGCACAACAAAATGATATTTGGCGTAGCGTATATTCAAGCATAAATAGTTCGGTTAAATCATTAGAAGATACCTTGCGAGCAGACGAGAATGCAACATTAAGTACAAGTACAAACAGTGAAGAAGATTCTGATGTTTCCGAATATGCACCATACGAACCAACATACAACCTTGTTTGGGATAGTGCAAACAATGTTTATAAACTAGAAAAAATAGAAGAAACACCAGTGGTTGAGAATGTTTCTGTTCAACTTTATGACCGTGACGATGCAACACTTACAACTGCTCAAAAAGCAAAACTTGCATACGACCAATTTACAAAAAACTGGCTAAAGCGCAGTGATTCTTCAGATTATACCGACCGTGCTTTTTCTAGATATATAAACAACCTCTTAAAAGGTGAAAAGGGCAGAGGACTTTCTGAAGATGAAAAAGAGGCCTTCTTGCGTGAAGTTGATCGTTTGTACAAAATATATTATGACAACTCAGTTTTGTCTCTTTCACAAAAACTATTTGAAAAAGATTTGGTTGTGACAACCGAAATGGTTCAACAAAAGTTTTTAGAATTATATAATGGACAAAAAGAATTGTATGATTTAACAGAAAGCAATTACAAAACAAACATGCAAGCAACCTCAACAACAGCATATTACAATCCAGCAGGGCAGGCCGAAAATTGGTTTGAAGTTTATCACCTTTTGGTTGGATATAGTGACGAGCAAAACACAGAATTAACAAATCTAAAAACAATGCTTAATAACGAAGAAATCAGCCTTGCCGAATACAACAAATTGGTAGCAAATGTCAAAGCAAACACAATTGCAACAAACCGCTTTACAGGCGAAACAATGAACTACAACGAACTAATAAACAAGGTTCAAACAGTTGTTAATTCTCAAACAAGTTTTGCTGCAAAAGTAGCAAAGTTCAGAGAATTTGTTTATGCATACAGCACAGATACAAATTCAATTAATACCGAAAACGGAATGAACATTCCAACAAATAAAGATCTTGACAACATGGTAGAAGAATTTGCTACCGCAAGTCGTGCTTTGCACGAGGCAGGCAGTTTGGGTGCCTTGTCTGACGCTGTTCAAACAACTTATGGATATCATGTTATTATGTATCTAGGTGATGTGCCAAATGTTGTGTACAGCACAAATACAAATTTGTTGATGACACGCCTTAATAGTGCTTTGCTTACAAAAGTGACAAACAAAACAATGCTAGACAAAGTTATTGAGCAAATTTCACTAGATACTTATGCAGACCACGAATTAAGCTTTATTGAGCAAATCATGGACGGTGTTGACACGATCTATTATCTTGATGCTTATAAAGATATGTTTCAGTAGAGTGCACGCACTCTATTTTTGTTTCAAAAAAGACAAAATATTGCAAAAGAGCAATATTTTTTTATTTTCTTTTTCAAGTGCAAATTTGATACAATAAACTCTTGGAGAAGATATGCACATTTTTATAGAAGGGAAAGAGCAATACATCAATACAAAACAAATAGTAATATCCCAAAATTTTGATATATACAAAAACCAATATACTTGCGAAGTTGTTACCAAACAAATTATTAACACGCCCATATATCATTATGCCGATTTTGATTTAATGATTTGTCCTATCAAAAAAACTCAAAAAGCAAGTATGCGTTTTGTTTTGTATAATATAAGAAAACAAATATCTTTTGTATTGTTTGAGATAGATAGTTGTGATAGTGTGCAAATATTTAGATTAAATAAATTTTGTTTTATTGTATTATGCACAACAATAAATAATACAATAATGCATAATATAAACATTAAAAATAAGGAACCCAAAAGCAAAAAAGTGGAGTTAAATAAAGTACACCAAGTTGGATTTGCTAACAGAGAATATGTTTTGATAAATAGTACAAAACAATACTCAAACAAATATGTGCATAGCATTATGCTGTACAATAGTGAAGAAGATGTTTTGCAAATAGTTTATTCGTTGCAAAGTAAGTACTATGCACATATAAGGTATGATTATAAGGATTATGAGTTAAATGTTTTTGATGTGCATAGTAGCAAAATTTTATATAATTGCAAACTAAAAAAATAAAAACATGTGAAAAACCGCATGTTTTTTATATTTAATTTTTCATAATAAATGTTATTTTAATTGCACAATGTGACAAAATAGTATATAATCCGCTTAGGAGATTTATAATGATAACCTATTTATATTATATTATTGCATTGATGGCTCCTATCATTTTGGTGCCACTTGGTATATTACTTAACAAAAAACAAAAACTTGGCATTGCATTTAAGATTGTATCATTGCTGATTGGTTTTGTATTGTTGTTTAGGTATATGCTGGGGCACGAAGCAATTGAGGATATTTGCTTGCTTGGCAATACTCCGTTTGAAAGTTCGGGGTTGGCACTATTGGGGCTTTTGCTTGTTTGGTCAACATACATAAGCAGTATGCTTTCAACTTTGTATGGTTTCTTTAGGTTCAATTTGACATCAAATCTTATCAAATGTATTGCTTTGCCACTTGGTATATTTGGCATAGTTGGCCTGAAATGGCAAGTTGTTGCAATTGAAGGGGCCGAAGCCCTAACAGCCCCAACTGTTCGTGCGGTTTTGTTGGCTGTTGAACTTGGCCTTAGCCTTGCTCTTGCTCTTTTGGTTTTAATTACACAAAGAACAACTTTCAAAACACAAGAAAGTCAAAGCATTCCACTGTTTGTTCCTGCAAAAGTGGTTCCTGCAAAATTTTGGCCAAAAGTTTGGTACTATATTTGTTGTGCAGGAAAGGGAATTGCAAAATGCTTTAAGAAATATTGGTTTTATATCGCCTTGGTTCTTATTGTTGTGCTTGCGGTTATGCCAGCCTATACCATGCAAGGTTTGTTTGGGTTTATATCACAACCATTTATTGCAAAAGACCTAACAATTACGCACCGTGCAATTTTGTATATAGGTATATTGTTACCTTTTGTTTTGCACTTTACTTTGCGCAACAAAGATTATGATACCCGTAAGTTTGTTTTGTTGTATATATGTCTAGGAACACTATTATCATTCTCGCTTAATCACAGGTTTGATTCGTTTGCCGACCCAACAAAGTGGCCATTACATTTGTGCAATACGGCAATGTACATTATGCCAATTGTGCTTATATTTAACATGCGCCGATTCTTCTATTTTACATACTTTATTAATGTAGTTGGTGCATTTTTTGCCATGGCTATGCCAAACTATGCCTCAAGCCTAAATATATTTGCAACATCACTAGATATCTTTTATATAAACCACTTTATTGCGTTCTTTATGCCAATTTTGTTTGTTTCACTTAAGATGTTTGAACGCCCAAAACTAAAACAGTTTATTTACTCGATGTTAGGCTTTTTGGCATACTTTGTGTTGGTGCTTGTGCTTAATGCTTACTTTACGGGCTTGTTTGAAATTGGAAGGGCAACAAGCGCAACAGACTTTTTCTTCATAAACAGTGACTTTATTGCCGATAAGTTGGGACAGTGGTGTGAGCGCTTGCGTGATATTACGGCGATTATTAATATTGGAGATGTCAAACTTACTTTTTATCCGGTTTATCAAACACTATTCTTTATTGCTTATATATTTATTGGGCTTGCAATGTGGTTTATTTATGAACAAGCTTATCAAATATCAGCAAACTTTGCCGATATGAAAGCACGCAAACAAAAAATAAAATTAGACAAGTTGGCACTGTTAAGTCAACTAAATGGAAGGAGTGTAACACAGCCTATGGAAACACAATATCAAGACATGCTAGTTCTAAAAGATTTTTGCAAAAGATATGGCACAAGTGATGTTTATGCCGTAAAAGATGCCAATCTCGAGGTCCACAGCGGAGAAGTATTTGGGTTTTTGGGTCCCAATGGTGCCGGCAAATCTACAATTATCAAATCGATAGTTGGTATTCAGCCAATTACAAGCGGAAGTATTTATGTTTGTGGCTATGATGTTGACAAACAGCCGGTTATGGCAAAACGCCAACTTGGTTATGTGCCCGACCATTATGCACTATACGAAAAGCTAACAGGTCGTGAGTACATAAACTATATTGCCGACCTTTATGGTGTATCAAAAGAAGAGCGCACACAACGCATTGACGAATATCTTGAAAGGTTTAACCTAAAAGGTGCTTTTGATAACCAAATGAAAACATACAGCCACGGTATGAAGCAAAAAATTGCCATTATGTCTGCACTTGTTCACAACCCAAAAATTTGGATATTAGACGAGCCGTTAATGGGGCTTGACCCAGATAGTATTTATCAAGTAAAAGAAAGCATGAAAGAGCATGCGCGCAAAGGCAACATTGTGTTCTTCTCAAGCCACCTTATTGATGTAGTCGAAAAGGTTTGTGACCACATAGCAATTATCAAAAAAGGTCACATTGTCACAACAACAACACTAAAAGAAGTAGAAGATAGTGGCATACCCCTCGAAAAGTTTTATATGGACGCCGTGTCAGATAAAAATGACGAAGCAATTGATGATGCCGCCCCTGTAAAACCCGCAAAACCAAAATCCGAAAAACCAAAAAAAGAGAAAAAAACCAAAACAAAAAAGACGGAGAAAGAAGATAAATGAAACAAACAAACACTCGTACAAAACGCAGTTTTTGGGCGTCTTTGGGTGGCTTTTTTGCAAAACTTGGCAAATTTATCGCAAGATATTTTGCAATGATAAATCCGCTTGTTATGATGCAATATAAAAACAAAGTAGATTTCTCATTTTTGCGCAGCAAAAAGCAAACAATTTTCAAAGTAGTATATTCATTATTACAATTTATACTCTTAACAGCAATTATCTATCTTGTGTTTATGTTGGTGGTAAGTCTTGGACTATTCTCGTTTATCAAAACACTTAATTTTAGGGTATTTTTGGTTGTCATGACAGTGCTTATTGCCATAACATTTATTTCGTGCTTAATAAATGTAACCCAAACATTATATTTCTCGAAGGACAATCAAGTTTTGCTTACAATGCCTGTGACAGCAAACCAGTTGTTTAATTCAAAATTGATTGTTATTCTTATTTATGAGTTAATCAAAAACATTACATACCTATGGCCGTTTATGTTGGCATATGGGTTGATTATGGGCCTTGGTGTTGGTTATTATTTGTGGTCACTTTTGGCTGTTGTTATCCTGACACTTGTTTTAATTGCCATATGTTCACTATTGTCAATTCCTACCATGTACTTTGCAATTTTATTCAAGAAACACCGCATACTAGACATTGTCTTAAGTGTTGTGGCACTTGGTGCTTTGGTTTATGGTGTGGTGTATGGCATATCTCTCATTCCTGCCGATATCGACCTTGTGCGTGATTGGGGCCGAATTTATTGGGAGTTGCAAGACTTTTTGGCAAGTTTTGCCAGCATATTTGTTGTGTTTGACTATTTGTTGCAGTTTATGACAGGTATGTCTTATGCTACTTACAATTTCAATTTAGCAACACCATCAAATGGCATAACAATCCTGATACTGCTTGGTATTATTGTTGTGTGCATGGCACTTGTATATTTAATTGTTCGAAAGTTGTTTTTGCGCATGGCAAGCAATCCGTTTGAATACCGAAAAAAGACAATCAAGCATTTCCGAAAAAATCAAAAATTGCCGGCTTTTGTGTCAAGCGTAAAACAAGAAGACAGGCACATATGGCGTACTCCAAGTATTTTGTACGGAATTATTGCCATAGCCCTTATTACACCAATTGCAGTATTTTTTGAAAACCAAATTATTGCCGCAATGGATACCCGAATTCTTGGAAAGTACATGTTAATTGCGTTTAACATACTTATTATGCTGCTGTTAACATTATCTTCAAATATTTCACTTGCAAGCATTTATTCAAAAGAGGGGAACAGTGCATACCTTAATAAGGTTAACCCAACGCGTTATTTCGTACCACTTACGGGCAAACTTGTGTTTTATGCTTTGTGCATGATATTCTCGCTTATTGCTTCTTGTGTGGTTGCTTCTATGTACGCAAACCTAAGCCCAACCAATACAATTATGCTGACGGTTGCTGTTGTGTTTGTTTATCTTGCGCATCTTGCATGGAGTGTCGAACTTGATGTTATGAATCCGCAAAACGAACAATACCAAACAAGCGGAGAACACCAACGCAATCCAAACGAATTAAAAAGCACGATTATTGCATTTGCAACAGCTTTCTTGTTTGCCTTCTTTGCATACTTCTTGTTAAACGAAGATGTAACTGTTGTGTTTACAAAACTTTTGTTTATTGGGTTTGCTTATCTATTAATAAGGGCTTACTTGTTGTTTACACGCATTTCTCTATATTATAAGGAAAAATAAATATGAAAAAGTCAATTATTATAACAATTTTGCTTGTATACCTTGCCTCAATTATTATTGTGGGATTTTTTGGTATTAGCGTTAAGGTGTATGATGTTGTCAAATATGTGCAATCAATTGAAATGTCGGTTGAGGGAAGTGACCCCGAAACATTTACATGGGTTGACACCACCAAAGAAGATAGTAATCACACATATACTCTTACGGTGCATTTCAATCACGCAAGTGAGGGCCCTGTTGCCGACAAAGATGGAAATGTTCAAAACAAACTATTTGTTGGTCTAAACCTTATTCCGCAAGTTACTTACACCTCAGGTGATTTGGGTGCTGAAGAGCCAATTGAATATAGGCTTACCGAAACAGGTGAAAAATATGTTGAAAATGGATATTTTACATTATCCGAATATGGCACACTAATGCTATTTCAGGCACCATTTGTTGCAACAATTTATATAGAGCCTCAAAATTATGGAAGCATAAATGCGGGGGCGGTTGTTACACTTAGGTGTCTAAACAAATAATTTCCGTTATAATATTTGAAATATTACAAATAATATAGTTGCACATTGGGCGACTATATTTTTGTTTACAAAAAATATACAAAATGTTAAAAAATGTCAATTTTTGTTTGATTAAAAAAACTAAATATGTTATCATAAATTACCATAATTATAAAGGAGATGATTATGCAAATGAATAAGTTCTTAAAAGTCTTTATGATGGCTTTGTGTATGGTCGCTTTGTCGGCTGCTTATGTGGGTTGCACCCCCGCAGAACAGCAAGTTACAAGGTTGATTATTGATGACGCCAGCATATTGACCGTTGAGCAAGGAACAACCCTTGAAGAATTTGAAATTGTCGTCAAAGGTATGTATCCCGATTCAACCGAAATCGCCATCTCAAAAAGTGATTTAACAATCACAGGTTGGGATACGGCAACAGCCGGAGAAAAGAAATTAACAATTTCTTACACAGTCCCTGGCACACAAACTGTGCTTACTCTCGAAGACATAACGCTTACTGTTATCCAAAAAATAGCAAGTGTTAGTTATAAGGCAGGAAGCACCGAAACAACAGTCGAAAAAGGTAGCACCCTTGATTACTCAAACCTTAAACTTTTGGTTACATACGAGGGTGAGACTACACCAGTAGAAGTTGCTTACAATGCAAGAACAATGCAAATTGCTCTTGACACATCAACAGCAGGCACAAAAACCATGACAATTACTTACATGGGCAAAACTGCAACAACCCAAATTACTGTTATCGAGTTGGCAAGTATTGCATTTGACCCTGCAAGTATGTCACAAACAGCATATCAATATGTGCCTTTGTCAACAGCAGGTGCAAGTATTACTGCAACATACAGTGATAATAGCACAAAAACAATTAGCACAAACCTAACATTTAGTGGTGTTAACACTCAAAATGCAGGCGTGCAAAACCTTGTTATTGGTTACAAGGGCCTAAATACACCAAACATTGCAATAACGGTAAAAGAAGTTACTGCTATTGCATATGCAAGCGGTCTTGCGGATGCTATTAACCAAGGTGCAATTCTTGCAAAAACAGGCCTAAAACTTACCGCAACATACGAGGGCGCAACAAAAACCCTAGATTATGACATGATTGCAAATGTTGTCGAGTTTACTGGCTATGACACAAGTGTGGCAGGTGACCAAACAGTTACTATCACTCTTGGCTCATTAGTAACAACTCATGACATCACCGTTATTATGAATAATGATGACATTATTGACTATGAGGCTCCTGCATTCTTAACAAGCCGTACAATAACACAAAACACTTACACCGATTATTTCAATGATGCAACCCATGTAAAAGGCTTTGCTGAAACAAATCACATGTATGTAGTAGGAAACCAAAACCCATGGAAGTTCTTGCCAGTTGTTCATGTTGATGATGGTACCGACGAAGGTGCAATCAGTGACAAGGTTCACACAACAGTCAAGGTATACCTTGGTGCACAAGTTGCAAATGAGGCACTTCTTGAGGGTGATGACCTTGCAACATATGTAACAATTGACAATTACAACTACCAAACATACGACTTTACTGCAGATGCTGCAGACCAAATCTTTACAATAGTTGTTACTCCTTATGGTATTAATGACAGTATTCACACTTGGACATTTACCTTTAAGGTTATTGATGGTTACAATATTTATGATGCAAAGGACCTCAGCATTTTGGACAACATGGACGGTGCATCAAGTGATGACCACAACACAGCAGGTAAGTGGACCGAATGGAGAAATGCCAACGATGTAGAATTTTACAACGGTATTACTCCAAATGATGTAACTGCAATTGTTTTCCAAAACAACATTGACCTTCACGCAAGTGATGTTCCAAGTGTTCAATTTTGGGACAAAGACAGCAAGGGCGGTGACCTAACCCTTGAACAAGCCATAGCGCAAAACATAAATTTAAGCACTTACAACTATTTTAAGGGTTCTGTTAAAGACCGTATGAATACATATGACTATAATCACGGCGACAAATATAGTGAATTTGTTTATACTCGCAAAATTGACAGCGGAACATTTACAATTGAAGGAAATTATTACAGACTTTCTATTGAAAACTATCCACGCGTTCAATACATCACAGCAGATGGTTCAGTATTCACAGGCGGAGATGACCCACAAAACCCAGGCACCCCAATTGTAACACACGCAACAATGTTCTCTTTCCAAGGTAAAGATGCACCAAACGAAGCCATGAATTGCCACTTTGTTATGCGTGACATCAACCTTATGGGTAACGCAGGACGAACTGAGAATGTTCAGGATAGTGGTGGTTTGTTGGGCATCAAGAAAAAGAATGCCGAAATGACCATTGAAAATGTTCTTTCTCAAAAATGGTTTATCAACTTCATGAATGATGAGGGTGTATCTCATGGAAGTGACTACAACTCAGAAAAATGGGGCTATGCAAACTCACTCAGCCTTAAAAAAGTAAATGTATTTGACTCTTACAACACACTTATTTACAACTGGTCTGGTGCATTAAACATTGAAGACAGTCACCTTATTGGTGCAGGTGGCCCTGTAATGATTTGTGACCATGTTGGTAATAATGAGAACACTGGTGCAGATGGCACAATATCAAAAGTTAATGTCAAAAACAGCGTATTGCAATCTTGGGTTGCAGGAACAGAAGGCTGGTTTGTGGCTTTTGGTGCAACAGCACTTGCAAACATGATAAAAGCAACAGACGAATCATATTTGGCTATTAGTGACAACACAAAGACAATACTAAAACGCAAAAATGGTATAGATTTGATGAACTTAATTGCAGTTTACAAATCTGCAGATGTAGAGGGTATTTCATCAAGTCAAATTAGAGGTACATTTGATGTTTATGGATATTCAAACGGCCTCAACCTTGACGGCAACATAAAAGGCCGCGTAGAAGCAACAATGCAATTTGTACAACTGCAAAAAGTTGCCGAAAAGATTGCAGCAATTGTTATTAACATCAATAATGATGCTCAAATCACACAAGATACTATTGTGCAAGGTATAATGGCAGAAGTTGTGAAATTGCAACAACAAGGTGCAACTGACATGGCAACCATTCTTGGTAATGCAGTTGGCACAGCGCTTTCACCAGTTTTGGCAGCAAATATAGCAGCAAAAGTACCTACAAAAATGGAAGCATTAATGAGTTATGAAGAGGCAATGGCATCAGCATCACAAGAAACAACTACTGCATTACTTGCACTTATTCCTGACGCTGTTTGGGATAACATTTTGGCTAGCCAGTATGCACAAGCAGCACAAGCAATTGCTACGCTTAATGGCAGAAGCACACCAAATGCTGAGGACACAGCAGCAGGCAAAGCACTTGTTAAAAACCAAGTATTTGCAAGCATTCAAATTGCAATTATGATGCAAACCTTCCAAGGCGATATGATTGAAGATTTGGCAGATTGTGGCACACCAACGGAAGTTGCGGGGGTTGTAAAAGCAACTATTGACACAATAGTAGAACAAACACCAAATTCAATTTGGCAAGACTTGTTGGCTGTTCAAGTTCAAACAGCAGTTGCAACATGGAGAGCACAAAACCCAAGTGCAACCGAACAAGACATCAACGATTACACAGCAGCTGCCTTTACTGCAGCAAAAGCACAAGCAACAAAAGCACTATACATCGAAATTTTGACAACAGTTTGCGCTGATGCTATTGCAGACGCAGCACAAACAATTGCTGGTGAAGGCAACACTCCAACTGATGATAATATTGAAGCAGCAACAAAAACAGTTGTTGCACAAATGTTAAGCATTATATACGAAACTACAATAAATGCAGAAGATGTTGACCTTTCAAACAAGATTGTTAACACTGGTCTTACAGCATTAATTGGTGGTGTTTGCACAGCTGGTCAAGCTGGCATTAACCAAGCAGATATAGATGCTATTACAGCACAATTGACAGGCACGCAAGTTATGCAAACCTACAATGGCGGATTGTGTGTACCAGGACAAGACAAAACAACATTTATTTACCCAACCGAAACAGACTTGAACGCTGTTAAAACATTGTTTAAGGCCGCAACAGGATATACAAACCTATACCTGTTTAATGGTATGGCTGCAATATTTGGGCTAAATAATGTTACTGCATAATCAATAATTATATACAAAAAGAGGGGGCACCCCCTCTTTTTTGTTTGTGTTGCTTTAAGCAAATAATGCAAAAGTATTGTATTTGTTCTTATTTGTAAAAATATTTAATAACATGGTTTTTACATATTTTTTACAAAATTATACAATTTATTATAGAATAATATTAATTTTTTACAAAAATAATTTACTATTTTGTCTAATTATGGTATAATCGGGTACAATAAAGTAATTTGAGAGGTGTTGTTATGTCAAAACTTAATGAAGCACTAGGCAATTTGGAAGATTTGGGTATATTTCAATTGCGAGAACTTGCACGCGAAGTAGGTGTCCATTTGCCAACAACCATGCGAAAAGCCGAACTTATTCAAAAAATACGCGAAGTTGCAAGTGGTGAGGCCGAGCCTTTTGTTCCAACAACCAAAAAGGGTAGACCACCAAAACAATATCAAGTGACAAGCTCACAGCCAAATGCCATAAACCGCGAATATGATTATCGCAATTGGGGAAAATCAATATTGCCATATGCTGAAAAGCAAGTTAGCGTTTATCGCATTTCGGATAATTCTAGTTTTATTTTTGATGAGCGCAAATATGGTACAAAATTTGATATTGAAGGCATAGTATCAATTGACGAAGCTGGCAACGCCCGTTTGCACGAAGGAACTATTTCGCAAATAGGCGAAAAGCGCATTGCACGCATAGAATATCCGGTAATAACAAAATTTGGCATAAAAGATGGTGACTATATAAAAGGGCGCATGGGCGAATCTTTAAGAGATGGTGGATATTCTTTGTTTGATGTACGCAACATAAATGGTCAAGACTATCCACTTAGGCGTATTGATTTTGCTAGTTCAAAGGCTTTGCCTGTTGTGCAAAAAATTAATTTTGAAAATCCGCAAATGTCAATTTTGCGCTATGTTGCACCTGTGGGAAAAGGTCAAAGAGTGCTGGTGCGCTCGTGCGATAATATTGTGCCAAAGCATTTTTTGCATACGCTTGCAAAAAGCTTTTCAGATGAAATAAAAGTACTTTATCTTTCTTTGGACGAGCAACCCGAAGATTATTATGACAACAATCAAGCAAATTTAGAATATGTTTTGTGTCCTTTTGATTTGCCTGTGGATAAACAACTTTATATACTCGAACTAGCGCTCAATCGTGTTAAGCGCATGGCCGAGATTGGTCAAGATGTAGTAATAGTTTTGGAAGATTTGTTTACAATAGCACGCCTGTACGGAAGATGCTATAAGGCATCGGGGCTGGGTGACGGAGAAGAATATGTTATTGATTGCATCAAGCGTATTTTGGCATGTGGCCGAAACATGCAAGATGCGGGCACAATCACGCTTGTGGTGGGTGTATCAAACAACCAAGATATGCTTATTCCCGATGGCCTAATGTACGAGATAAAAAAGGCTTGCAATTGCTTTGTGACATTTAATTCATCAATCTATCTAGGGCAATATGATTTTGATATTGCAAATACTTACACACTCAATCCGGATAGATTGTTAAATGAAAAAGAATTGGCACTTTCATTAAAAATAAGACAAGAAACAAAAGACAAATCTTGTTCTGAGATAAATTTAATTCTTGCACAAAATAAATAATTTTTGCAAAACTTAAAAACAAATTTTTCTTGTAAAAAGCAATAAAAAAAACAAGGCACAAACCTTGTTTTTTGTTTTATTTGACTTTTTGGCGTTTGCGAATAATTACAAACATCAATACAAGTCCCACAACAACTACTGCAGATAGTGCAATAAGCACAATTGCAATTGTATTAAGTGGCTCGTTAATTGTTATGCGTTGACTAGAAATTAAGTTTCCGCTTTGTGAATACATCTGAATAACATATACGCCCGGAGCAGTGCAAGTATAACTTAATTCTTCGTTAGTTTCGCTATTTGTTTCGTCAATTGTTAATACAACTTGACCATTAATGGTTATATAACAATTTCCTATTCTTGAATATACAACAGATGGGTTAAGTTTTATTGTAAATGGTTTAATGCTGTCCGTACCCCAATCTCTAGTCGAATTAAGGATTGCGGTTTCGTTGTTTATCCATATTGTGTAAGTATATGTCATTGTAGGAACAAGTCCTTCGCCCTTGACTGATACAGTGATTTCGTATTTGCCTTTGCCAAACATATCCTCGTTTTCGGCATTAAGTGAGAGACTGTAAAGTGGGGCAATAGACTTGCCGTTTTCATCAACCATTAAAGAGCCATTTTTGTAAATGCTTGTTATGGTGTATCCCGATTTTTTGCTAAACTCGTATGTCAGCCTTGCTTCGTTTGAAGATATGATGCTAAATCGATATTCACTGCTAAGAGGGTTTACATTATTTCCCATGCCGTTAAGAGTGCCGGTCATTGTTACTATATAAACACCAGCTTCAGTAAATGTAAATGAGCCATTTGTTAAGGTTGCGTCATACACATTGCTGTTGCGCATAACACTAAAGTCAAAATCGTCGCGGTATTGACCGATATTTGAGATAGTAATTGTCACATCGTTATTAAATGTTGCATTTTGGATAGGGTTGTTGTCATTAACACTATAAACAACATCACGATAGATTGATATGTTGTACGAAGTCGAACTATTGCTAAATGTTTTGTATTGTCCCAAAAGGTCGTGAATTTTTATTGTGTATGTTCCTGATTGATACAACCTAATATATCCGTTTGAATATGCACCAACATATGTTCCATTTAGCCACAAATCAACCACATAAAAGTCTTGAATTGTGTTGTTTACATCTTCTGATTCTTCATTAAAGGTAAATGTGCTTGTCCATGTAAGAATTGCTTCTTTTGGTGTTGTGTCGGTGATTGTAGGGTAAAGTTGAGTAAGGTTTGAAGATTGTGGCTTGAGGTCGTTTATCCTAAAGTCATCAACAATTCCGCCTGTTGCGGTAGGAATACGAGTAATTGCAAAGTATGTTTGAATGTTGTAAGCACTGCCTTCTAATGAATATACACGATAAATTCGAGTGTTGTTTGCTGTGTCATCTGCAATTTTTTCCCATTTAAGTTGTTTGTTTTCGTTTAGCAAGATTGTTATGTTGTTCCAGTCATTTGCATTTGATGATGCAAACATATATCTATCAATAACTTTTGACGCAGTTGTTGGCTCGGTGCCTTCGGGGGCCTCGGGGTCTAGTGGTAACACATAAGTGTAACGATAACCCTGATTTTTCTTAACTAATGCATTTAGGTCGTTTCCGTTTTTATAATATACTCCATAAATTGATATGTCATAACTTTTGCGAGTAAATGTGATAGTTCCGTTTGAGTATGTGCCAATATCATTTTTGAGTATAACTTGATAGGTTGCGTTTTCGTTTATGAGAATATCTGTTTCTGATGAGATTTCTGTTTGATAAGTGCCTTTTACAAGATATGCAACAGGGTTGTAAAGTGCGCGTGAGTTTGGAACCAATCCTACAAGCAAGTCTTTACTTGTTATTAAATCTTGCGTATCACTTAACATGTTTGCGCCGTTTGTATCAGTAATTGTTACGGTAGGGAAGATGGTGTACAACAAATATATATGTCTGGTTGGGTTGTCCATGTTGTTTATGTCACTTCCAACTTCTATTGTGTATTTATAACATACATTAGGGAATGTGGTAAACGAAATTGTTGTACTTCCGTCAGTGCCCCTAGATGTTGTCAAAAAGTCGGCACAATTTGATAAGTCGCTTGCATACAAGGTGGTGCTGATTGTTGTGTCTGTTCCTTCACCTTCTTCGCCAGGTTGAGATAAATATGCTTCGTCCGGAAGATTGTAGTTAGAATAATACAACAATCTAGAACTTGTGTTTAGGTCATCAATAAAGATGTTTATATATCTTAAGTGGTTTGAGTCATATACAAATTGCGTATCCCCAACAGTTATGTTGTAAGTTGACAGATTGTAAGTATTGTATGCCGAACCGTCCTTAAAGACAAGTTCTTGGGCGTATTGTGAGTCAATAGGGTAGGTAAATGTTTTTGATACACCAAAGTTATCTACAAACCTAAATGAATATGATTGACTAAGTGAAAAACTTGTTGTGTTTAATGAATAAGTGTCGGTGGTTGCGTCATAATCCAAAATTTCTGTCAAGTTGTTTATAACAATGCTTGTGATTCGGGTTGAAATATTTGATGTAGGAATTTTTACATTAAAGCGATTGTTGGCTGTGCTTTCTACAAAGTCAGCTTCCGAATTTACAATATCTACACCACGGGTGTTGATGGTTAGGTCATAACTGTCAATAATGTCAAGTCCCATAGGGTCAAGTTGAACATACTTGTTAATAATGACCACCGAACCTTTTGAAATTCGTGTAGAAACAGCATAATATGGGTTTCCGCTTAGTTTGTTAAGAAATTCAAATTTAATTTTTGAACCAGTTGAGTATTGATATGTGTTTGCCGCCTCTGTTATGATGCTGTTTAATGTATCTAACAAATCTTGTTTCGAACTAACAAAAGTAACATTTGTTTTATCACTTAAATTTAGAAGTTGTTGAATAGTGTTTGATGAATCATCACTGTGATAATAAACAATTGTATATGTTGTGCTTCCTGCTTGTGTATATAGGGTGTATTTTATGATTTGAGAATACAATTCACTAGAAGTGTTTGTTGTGATGTTTCGGAAGGTTTCGGTGTCATATGTAAGATTGCTGAAAACTGATGAGCCAACAATATTGCTGTTGTCCGAAGCGTTTAACCCCAAATAGAGAAGGTTTGAAAGGTTTGCAAGTGACAATGTTGTATATAAGGTTGAGCTAGATTGTGCACTTGTGATTAAGTTTGATGTAGCATCGCTGCCCGGCGTTGTTGTTTGTTTGCCCGTAACATAAATTGTATATGCTCGATAGTTGTCCGAACGGTCGCTTTCAATAATATCATAATAATTGCCAGCCTTAAATGGGCGATATAATGAAGTGCTGCCGCTTTGACGGTCTAGGCTTACACCACCCGTGCCATCTTCGTGATAAACATTGTAGTGATAAAATTCGGTCGAGTTGGTAGGATAAAAGCCCTTTGTAATTTCGGTGTAAGTTGTGCCGTCATAATTTCGAATTCCGTTTTGACCATAAGTGCGATATTTTGCAGCGTTGGTGTCGTTTGGTTCACTGTATGTAAGATAAAAGTCTTCGGTAACAGTAAATACATAATGTTTAAGAAAATCAAATTCGCTGTCATCTAGGTGTTGTTTGATATATGCTTTTGTGCCAGGATATATGGCCTCGAGGTCGGTTAAATATTTGTCATTATCAATTAATTTATAAAGGTTTGTATATGGCGCTGTGTGGTCTATATAAATTGAAGAAGTGCTAGAGTAAACATCAGGACTAAACTCGTTTTCGTTTTTTGTTTTAATGTAGCGCAAAGTTATGTTATATTTTCGGTCTAATTGAGTATTGTTGTAAGCTGATGAAGTAACACTAGTAGGCAAGACAATGTAATATGTCTTAAGTTCGTCACCTGTGCCATAATAATACAGGGTAGGAGAGCTTACTGAGATGTTTTCAATTTCTGCAACACTATCTAGTCTTTTTGATGCATCAAAAGGAATTGTCGCAATACTATCTGTGCTGACAATATTCCCAAATTTTTTGTATTCGGCACTTATTTGAACATCTTTGTATGCAATTGTTGCATCGTACTTGTTTGTTGGCTCGGAGAATGTAAATATTACATAGTCGTGGTTTGTATTGTATTGTGACACACTAGAAGTGTTTAATATGTTGTAATTGCTTTCTATATTGTTTTTTGACATAAACTGGCCGCTAGGGGCTGTATTGCTTATTTCGAAGAACAATTCTATGTGGTTTGGTGCACTAGATAGTCTTAACAATGATGACATATCCGCAACAGGGTCATTTGTGATTGGACCTTGTGCATTCATGCGGTCAAATATAAGCACACGATAATTTCCCGGAGTAGTAAAAGCGTATTGCAGTTGAGAAATATCCAAATATCGAGAGTTTGGATCTGTTGTGTATGTATAATATCTTGTAAAGCGATTATTGTTGTTATGTTGAACACAAACAACAGTCTTTAATGAATTGATGTATGATGACATTAGTGCCAACACAGATTGTTGATTTGCATATGACATTCCTGCAGCTTCGCTTGGCGTATATTTATATCCCTGAATATCAAGACTATTTTCGCCATCATCAAATTCATAAATAGGTGAGTTGACACTTACGCTTACTTTTGTACCCTGAATAACATATGTGATGTTTGACCAATTAAGGTCAATATCCATAAGGCTAAAGTTGTTGTTGTTTCCTGACAACATTTCGGTTGTTGATGTTTCTTGGCCATATTCTTCATAAGCTGCGGGATAATATTCGGTAGGATAACCATAAGAAATTGTGTATTGAGCATAGTTTTTGTTGATTATATCTCCGCGGTCAACATAAAATACAAATGTGCGTTCTGCTTGATCACCCTCAGTATGGCCCGATGTTGAGAATGTATCGGTGTATGTACGAGAAACAACATATTTGCCCGCTTGTGAAAGTAGGGTAGGAGTGTTTATTGTTATTAATGCAGGGCTTAGGTATTTTGTAATATCGCCCGGGTATGTGGTGTATGAGGTTGTTTCATCTTTTGAATAGATTGTGTATGTGGTATAAGGAGTGCTTGCATAAGGGTAGTTTGTGCTAATAGATTGTATGTCATTTTCATCAAGCAGTGGATAATATTCCAAAACAATTTGGTCAATAACAACACCAGGGTTGCTAGGGTTTTGCCATTTAACAGCAACTATATTGCGGTTTGTACCATATGTATCTAGCACTTGTTGTTTGTTTGTGTTATTTGCATTTAAGTTAAATATGGCCGCAGCATTATCACTAAACGAAAACATTTGTATTCCAGATTGATCAAGACTGAAGGTAAGGGTAGTTTGGTTGTCGTTTTCTAACGCATCATAAAGTGTAAATGTATAAGAAATGCTGTTTACATCTTTTAATGAGAATTGCATTATTGGTGTTGCTTGATTTGGAACAACAACACAAACGCTTGGTGCATCATCATTTTTGTCAACCAAAAGTTGAACATATTTTGTGTTTTGGTTAATGGTTAGGGTATTGTTTGTTGTGCCAGAGAAGATGTTAACCTGATTGTTTTTGATAAGCAAATAGTTTGTTGTGTTTACGCCATCGGTAGTAGTGCCAAACAAATCGGCAGATATTGCAATTTGCTTGCCGTCTAGTTCAAAGCTTGCGGTACTAACACCTTGTGTTGTGGTGATGACAGGCAACAAATAGTTTGTCCCATCTTCATTAATTTTTATTGCCTTATTTTCTTCCCAAAAAACTTTTGCACTGTCACTTAAGTATGTTTCGGTTAAGACCGCGTTTGAAGTGTCTGTTATGTACAGTGTTGGGCTTGTGTTATCCAAAATTGTTACAAAGCTTGCGGTGTTGCCTGCGCTGTCAGACAAATACAATACATAAATGCCGGCATTTTTCAAAATTTGAGAAGGTGACAAAGCGTTTGCAGTGACAACCTTTTGGCCATCAACTGTTGTTATTGTTGTTGTGTCACGATAAGTTAATGGGTCACCAAATTCGCCCAAGGCACCATTTGTGGTGATTGCATTAATAGATTGCAACATGCTTGCTGTATATGAGGTGTTTGCACCAATTGAGGCAAAATATCTTGTTGCGCTTATTGGTGCGCCACTAACTTTTTGTGACCAATTCCAACCAAACTGACTGTTCGTGATAGAAGTTGTTTTGTTTGTGTCAAAATAATCAATTATGCCACCTGTTAGGTTTAGATAAGTTTTGCCATCTTCCATTTTTGTGTTGTATGCCACAATGTTTGAGATTGGCGTTTTGTCTATATAAAAATTGTAATATGCAGTGGTGTTTTTATTTGAGGTGATCTTAAATCTGTAATATGCGTTTTCGGTAAACAATTTTGTATAAGTTGTGTCACCATCATAATACAAATTAGATGCGCCTAGGTTTGTATATGTAATGTTGTTTGTGTTGTAAGCGGTAGAGTAATAGTACTGAACACTTACTGCACGGTCAAAAGGACTTGGGGTTGTCCATGTTAAGAATACATTTTGGTTTGTATATTCTTTGTCCTGCATGACTGACGCACTTGATATGTTTGCGTATGCTTCGTCAATTGTTGTTTCAGTTGTTTTGCAAATTTTTGGTGTAACAGGGCTGTTTGTAATTTCAAATGACAAAAGTTGATAAACAAATTTTTTATTATCATTGCTTATAAGGGCACTTGTTGTTGAAGTTTGCAAAATAACATAGTACACACCAGCATCTACAAACCTTGTGTTTTTTGTTAATGCAATTAAATCAGTACCGACTTTTGCATTGTAATAATAACCAGCAATCGTACTTTGACGGTCGGGCATATAAAAACTTGATGATACAATAACAGGACCTTGGTTTGTGCTTGCACGAATAAGGGTAGTGTTTTGGGTTAAATAGTTTTCAATATTTGACGCATATGTCGTAAGTGCAACATTGTTAGTTAACGCATCTCCCATAATTTCGTCCAGCAAGAAACTAAAATCAGATATGTATTGCAAGTTTACATAATTTTCGGCATACAAGTGCTTTTGTGTTGTTCCTTCGTGTGCATATGTTGCGGTATAACCATATATGCGCAATGATTCTGCCTTAAAGATATTTTCATCGGATAGGGTAATGTCATCGTCTTCATCATTTTTTTCGATGATGTTGTAAATAACAGTGCTTGTGTTGTTGATTGTGGTTGTTCCGCTGTTTAACAATAACTGCTTGTTAAATTTGTAAGCACCAGGTGTTCTGAAAACAAGCCTAACAACATATTCATCACAATTGTCCAACCTAATAATCACCGGAGAAGTAGCAATATTTTGTCCATTTTCGGTGTAATTGCTTGCACCATATGTTACTGTTCCGTTTAATGCGATTGTTTTTGTATATTGCAAAGCATAAACAACTTGCAAGTTAGGATTTCCGTTTTGATAAGTTGTGTTTTGTGTAAGAGTAAGCAAAATTGTTTGCACGGTATTTCCAGCAGCGTCGTGAGTTGATGTTATTGTTTTTGCCCAATCAAGCGTGGTTGTTTGTTCGCCAATATATTGTGTAAAATTGTATGATATTTTGTATTTTTCGGGATTGTAAGATAATGTTGGGTAAACACCTTCGGCACGCACCCAAGAATAAGTGCTGTCAGTATCAATTGTTTTATAATATGCACCATTGGTGTAAGATGGTGTTGTTGGCCCAGTATAGCGATAAATATTATCCATTGTGTCAGAGCCAGCAACAGGCAAGGTGTCAACGCTTATCATGTTTGACATATTTGTTGTGGTGTTTGTAAATTGATAATAATTTTGAGTGCGATATGAAGAAACATCAGAAGCCACAACATTGCTATCTACATTGTCAAATACAACATTCTTTTCGATGTCATACGAACTACTGGTTAGCAAATAAAAGTTAAAGGTTTCGGTTATGGCTTGTGTTCCGGTATTTGGGGCATAGGTATAAAACAGTGCATATTGTCCTTCAAGCCCGTCATATTGACTAATGGTGGTATTTCTTAATTCTGTGGTGGCTGTGTCGTTTGTGTAAGTCATAGTATATGCTGCCAACAGTTGATCTGCCTTATATTCTTTGCTGGTTGCATCAACAGGTTCGCCACTGTTGTCATATTCGGCAAGAGCATTAGGAATAACCGCAAAGATATCTTGCGTCCACACATCATATGCTGTTTGGTTAATTGGTGTAACATGTGTTTTGGCGGTATCAACCAAGTTATCTCCGTTTAAGCTGATAGAACCAGTTGACAAAGCGTTAATTCGATAATTTTCTTGTCCGCCCAAAATAAACCTTACACTATACCAAGTAAGCAAGTCACCTTCAAGTGTTGGAGTGTTCAGCAAAACATACTTTCCGTCAGTAATGACCGAATTGTTTTCTTTTTGCTTTGAGGTTACATTTCCAAAACTTAAATTTGTACTGTCGTATTCTGCAGTGTGTACAAAAATATATGCCTGAGCATAATTTGGGTTGACTGCGGCCTTCGCACGCGCGTCGCTCGCGCGCGAAAGAGATAAAACACTAATTCCCAAAATTATGCAAAACGAGCATAGCATCAGCATAATGGTTTGGAATATCCTTGCACTTTTTGTTTTCATATCTTACTCCCTAAAAAAACGAAAATTGTTGTCTATTTTTGTTTGTCAAAAATATCTAACAAGTTAGATAATTTTGCACATAAAATAGTTTATCAATTCACGGTAAAAAACACAACTAAAAAAGGCGCATTTTATCAAATTTTATCATTATTTAGTATGTAGGTAAATTGCAATTTTATGTAACATAATGTGCACAAATTTACACATAATGTGCAAAAATAGTGCATAATATTGCAAAAATGTGCATAGTACTATATATGTTTTTGTGTACTATGCACACACAATACTGTGCACAAATATGCAGTGTTAATGCGGGGTTTTGTGTGCTATGCACAAAAAAAATAAAACCCACACTAGTGGGAAGTTATTTTTTAGAAGTCAAAGTCCGAATCATCAAGGTCGCTTTTTAATATTATGTCATTGCGTTTGCGAATGTCATAATAAAGTCCTTCGCGGTCAAGATATTTGCTAGGAACATATTCATCTGGTTTTTCTCTACAATCATATTGCGGAGCATTAAAGTATTGTGTAAATTTTGTACGCATTGCATGATCACCATAAACTGACACAATCATTTCACCCATTTTCAAAAGTCCTAGTTCATCAGGGGTGATAAGTGCGCGACTTGCTTCGGTTTTTGATGTTGTTTTACTATTGTTGTTGTCTTTTCCTTTACTTTCGCTTACATTTTCGACTGTTACATATGTTTGGCCACAGCGTTGGCTAAATTCTTCTTTTGTTTTTTGCTCGGTAGTACCAAGATAAATGTGAATGTTGCAGTTTCCGCGCACAATTGTTGCAACATCTTGTCCATAAGTGTTTGCAATTTGTTCGTATGATTGGACAACCATAAGCATAATTATTTTACGGCTTCGTCCAACGGTAATAATTTGTGGAAGGTTTGGAAATTTTGGCATGTTACCAAATTCATCAAGTACCATATAAACAGGGCGAGGAAGTGATTGTTCTTGTTTGTTTTTGTTTGCAACTTCTACTAGGGTTTTGTAAAGTTGCAATATAAGCAGTGTTGCAATAGAGTGGCGGTTTTCTTTTTCGTCAGGAATTTTAATAAATAGGGCTGTTGGTTGATTTGCAAGGTCGTCAAATTTTAATTCATCAAGACTTGTTGCATAACAAATACCATCATCACTAAAGATTGACAAACTTTGTGACACAAGCCCCATATAACCATTTGTGGTGGTTTCGGCGTTGTTTATTATTGGACCTGCTTTTTTAAGTGCAGGTGATAGTTTATCACGACCATTAAAATAATCTTGAAGGGTAAGATATTGTTTTTTGCCACTATCACGAATACTGCATATATTGTATACATTATACAAATTAAATCTTTCTTTTGTCATGCCAAGGCGAGGGTCGGCCGAATCTTCAAGCATGGCAAGCATAACACCATTTACAAAGTCGCGTGCACCTCTTATCCATTGTGGGTCGCTGTCGCCTGGTTTTTCGGGGCAAAGCACTGTTGCAAGGTCATCAAGTGTTTCTTGTGCGCGGTTAATAAGTTGTTGGCTAACGGCTTTTAATTCTAGTTCTAGTGCTTGTCTGTTTGGATATGCAATGCGGTTAAACTCGTACCATTCGGTGTTGTAGGTGTCGCTAATAATTTGAATTCCTGGGGTGTCAGCAGGGTTGTCACCGTGATGCACTCTTACTTCTTTTCTTAGGTTTAATGCGCGTTGATAATCATTATATGCGCGCTCCATTGGGTTCCATCTTGTGCTCTTAAACGGTTCACGAAGATCAAAAACTCTTATTTGATAACCTTCGTCAACAAGTTTGTTATAGTTCTTTTGATAAAGCTCGCCTTTTGGGTCAGAAATAACCAAACTTGGTTTTGTTTTTGTAGATGCCAAAATTTGAATTGTTGGTATAACAATTGCCGAGGTTTTACCACTACCAGTTGTACCAATAATAAGTGTTTGCCACGCCTGTTGCAACATATTAACTCTTAGGCCACCGCTTACAAGTTCGGCCCTTATTGGTATTCCGGCTTTTTGTGCCCCAAGTTCGCGGTACCAACAGCCACAATATTTTTTGTCCATTTCACTTTGAGTTAGCCAACGGCTGTCAAAAAATTGTTTGTCGGGCTTGTTGCTTTTCTTTTTGTCACTCTTAAAAATTTCTTTGCCGTTTGCCCATTGTGATAATACATAAATAAGTGCAAGTAGTACAATTCCACCAAAAATCCAAAATGTCATTGTGTTGCCAAGTGGGGCAGTCAAATCATTTGAGCCTTCAATAAAATATACCACCAAATAACTAGCAGCAAATCCACCTAATATAATGAATATAAAGGCAAGCAGCATCTTTGTAAATTTAGACATAAACAAATATCCCCCGTGATACAAAATTATATTTTGCAGAAAAATTAAAAAAAATTAAAAATTCTTGAAAAATTGTACTAATTTAGTTTGCTTTTGTCAAATTTATTTGCTAATATTATTTCATAAATTTGAGTTTACTCACTTTTGTTGCATAATTTGACAATATGAGCAAAACCTAATTTAGATAGACAAAAATATGGAGGTATTTAGTTTATGAACATGCTATTTAATTTGGCATCATCAGTTATGAACTTTTTGGGCAGTCCTGCGGGCTTGATTGCGGCCAACGCGTGGGAAGATTACAAAGGTGATCCAAAATATGGTTGGGTATATTCACTTTGCGAAGCGTTAAACAACTTGCTTACACCAGTTCTTATCCTTGTTGGTACTGCTGGTCTTATTTATGCAGTTGTGCTTGGTGTAAACCTTGCCCGTGCAGATAGTGCTGATAAGCAACAAGAGGCCAAAAAGCGTCTTATTTATGCAATTGTTGGTTTAGCCGTAATTGTTTTGTTGATTATCTTGATGAGATTGTTTATGGCAAATATTGACTCATTCGTAAAGATTGACATTTCTGAAACAACAACTTAAAAAAGTATAACAAATCTTGGCTATTATTAGCCTAGGGTTATTAAACAATAAACTAGATAGCCCATCCAAATAAACAGGTATTAGCCACACATATTTTTGTGTGGCTATTGCCTATAAAAAAGGGGGTATGGATATGAAAAATCGTCTAAAAGTCTTGCTTTTAACATTGTGCATGTCCATATCTCTTTTTTGCTTTGCTGGGTGCAATCCTTTTTCGGGCAATGGGCTAGATTTTGGTGGCGGAACAGACACACCATACATTCAGCATAGTGATGACGAAGTCAAGCCGCATTATCCGGGCGTAGATCATTCAATTCAGATCCCAGATAGCACAATTGCAAATGATGAAGATTGGCTGTTTGAAGATGGTGCTTTTGACGAAACCATCGCGCAATATTATGGTGTGCGAAATCTTTA
>JAFTCZ010000017.1 GCA_017454425.1 Clostridia bacterium
ATCTTCCGACAGTTATCAAATAGTTAGTGCTGATGGTGTTGATATTGTAGAGGCAATAGAAAACATGCGAAAGCAAATTGGCAAACTTTTGGGGCTTTCGCATTGTTATGTAGTTGTTGTAAGTGATGATGTATGCAACGAGTATAACCTTGCCACACTTTTTGACCCACTTGTGCGCACCGAACGGCTGGGCACAAACACAATTCTTGCTCATACAAATAAAAAAGCAAAAGATTTGCTGCTTGCCTGTGAAGAAATTGGCGGAGATGCACAAAATGTGCTTGAAAGTTTAACCAAATATAACTATGAATATATGCTTAACAAAGATGCTAGCCTTTATGATTTTTACAAGGATTATCTTGCTCCACATTCAACGGGACTTGTCGTAACAATTGATAGTGAAGAACAATCTGCAACCCAAAATTCATCAGGCAGACAGTCACAAAATAATGATAACGGTTCGCAAAGTGAAAATACAATGCCAAAACACAAAATACGAAACCCCGGCAAAGGTGTTGCTTTTTACAATGGTAAAAAGGTTGCAGATGTCACAACAGACATATTGCAAGGTTTGGGGTGGATGGAAAATTCGTCAAAATTTAATGTAATAAAACTAGAAAACATTAATACACAAAACTTGCACAATGCATGTGTCACGCTTAAGCAAACTGACAGCAACCTAAATTTTAAGGCAAGCATAAACAACAATATTCCCACTTTGTACATAACACTTAATATAAAAGCCAAGGTCGTAAGCATTAAAAATGATGACCTTATAAGTACAAGTGACCTAAATCGTTATTTTGACGAAAGTTTTGAACAAGCCTTGCAAAATCTTGTTTACACACAGTGTGACAACGCTTGCGAATTTCAGCGAACCAATAATATTGATATACTAAATTTTTATAAAATATTTAACACCCAAATACATAATAAGTGGCAAAATTATCTAAATACTCTAGACAACCCAAAAGAATATGCCTCGAAAATACAGGTTTTTGTCAATTCTCACCTAATTCAGGTGAATTAATTGTAAGTTTTTGAGTATAAAAAAGTGCATAGTACTATGCACTTATTGTTTTATTCTATTTGATAAACTATTCGCAAAAACACAAATTTAGCAATGTGCATAGTACAATATGATATTTTTCGCAGCTCGAACCCAAGAAGAAAGGCTCATAATGACAAAAAAATATACTCCGCTCGCTACGCTCGGTCGATATGACATACCCTACACTGTCATACCGACTAAGCAAACACTTGTTTGCGAATGGAGTGTATCCCTATAACTAATATTCAACTTCTTGTCATTCTGAGTGCCGACATCGCAAGCCTCGACCCGCGAAAAATCTTTGCATATGACAAAACACAAACAAAAAATAGGCACTTGCCTATTTTGTATCATAATTATTCACCCTTGTAGTGAATAAGTGCCATGTGTCTTGCACGCTTGATTGCGTTTGCAATTTCTCTTTGGTGGTAAGCACATGTACCTGTTTGACGACGAGACACAATCTTGCCGTTTTCGGTGATATATTTACGCAATTTTGCAACATCTTTGTAATCAATGTCTTTTACTTTGTCAAGACAAAATTGACATACTTTGCGGCGTTGCATAGGACGGCGTGCCTTGTGGCCTTCTGCATTTTCTGCGCCTTCTTGTGGCTTTGCATATTTCTTTGCAGGACGAGCCTCAGCCACTGCTTCGGCTGGCTTTTGCTCAACTACTGGCTCTTTTACTTCTTTCTCTTCTGCTGCCATGCTTATTCTCCTTTTAATTAGAATGGTAAATCTGAGTCATCTACGGGCTCGAGTTTAACTACTTTTTCTTGGCTTTCTGTGTTGGCGGTAAGTGTGTCACCATCGGTGCTACCTTTTGGAGACAAAAACTCAACATCTTCAGCAATAATGTCTATCATGCTGCGTTTTTCGCCATTAACTTCAAAACTACGCATTTGCAAGTTTCCTACAAGTGCAATTTTGCTGCCTTTGCGCAAATATTTGCCACAACGCTCGGCAAGACCGCGCCATGTTGTTATGTTAAAAAAGTCTGTTTCGCGATTGCCTTCGCTGTTTGTATAGTTGCGGTTAACTGCAATGCCCAAACGGCACATTGCAACGCCACTTGCTGTGTTGCTTAATTCTGGATCTCTTGTAAGATTGCCAATTAAAATTACTTTGTTCATTACTTTATCCTTCTTTTGTTATTTTTTGAGGAACATTTTGCGAATGAACCCATCTGTTAGGGCCATTTTTTGCTCGATAAGTTTTGGCACATTAGACTCGGCTGTAAAGTTCATCAATACATAAAAGCCTTCTTTTTTGCCTTCAATTTCATAAGCAAATTTCTTTAGACCCATTTTGTCTATACTATCTACTGTTCCGCCATTTTTTGTGACAATGTCAGCAAAACTGTTGATAATTGCCTCGCGTTTGTCATCAGCGACATCCTGAGCAATAATATACAAAACTTCGTACTTATTCATATTGCGACCTCCTTATGGACTATGGACTATATAAAATAGTCAAGGAATGCAAAAATATTGCAAACTTGGGGTTAGTATATCATAACAGCACGCATTTTGCAACACTTTTTTGAAAAAATCTTAAACAAAAAGACATCTATAAGATGCCTTAATAACTAAAGCTGTATATCGCGCTATCTTGTGATGTTTGCCAAATATCACTGCGGTTGGCTGTGCTTGATGTCAGCATAATCATAGCACTAAAATGTGCAAACTGATAATTGCCATCTTGAACATTGTTAGTATCTTTTGCAAACACTGTGTAGTGGTCAAATATTTTTACAAAATCTAATACATCGGGCAAAGTAATCACTGCACACGCAGTATAAAGTGTTGAGTTTGCATTTGTATTGGCCGTCACAAAAGCTTGCTCTTTTATTGTATAATTGGCTTGCGACACATCTGCCACCTGCGAGCCCTGATCGGTTGTAAAAGTAAGAGTCGGAATGATTATCGAGCCATCTGTTGCACTAGATGTTGATACAGCATCTATCATAACTGCCACAAAGGCCCTAACATATGTTCCGCTGTTTTGGGCTGCTTTTACCTTTAGTCCCGAAAGCCTAAGGCTAGAATTTACCACAGCACTGTTTGAGGTTGTCCAGGCGCCATTATCCGTGCTTGACTGCCACCTTCCTGTGTTACTGCCCGAACTAAGCGATAGTCCTACATTTGTGTTGTCAGTATCATATTGGCTGCCAACAATAGTAAGTAGTGTTCCACCATGAAAGTTGAGGGTTGTTATTGTCATGCGTGATGCACTAAAATAGGCATAAGTGATTGTAAACGCCATGCCCACAACAAACAAAAGGCACATAGATATTGCCGTAACAAGTGATGACTTGGTCTTAAAAAATACCATGCCTCTCCCCTCCTGTTTGTTTGTAAAATTGTTTGTACACAATTAGTATAACCAAAATGCAAACAAAAAGCAAATAAAATGACTGATGTTGTTTATAAAAGTTGAGATATGCTCCACTCGCTAACGCTCGGTCGATATGACATATTTTATGTTGTCATTCTGAACGAAGTGAAGAATCTCTACCACTTTAAGATTCTTCGCGGGCCGCACCCAAGAAGCAAGGCTCAGAATGACATTTGTTTTTGTCATACTGAGGAGCGTATGCGACGAATGTATCTCTTGAGATTCTTCGCGGGTCGAGCCCAAGAAGCAAGGCTCAGAATGACAAAAACAAAAACAGCCTGTTGGCTGTTTGTTAAATTTTTGTTAGATTATGGGTTTGATGGGTTTACACCGTAAGCACTTGTGTCTGCATATGTGCTATCAGCAATCATCTGGTTAAGACCAGGTTGTGTGTCTGATGCAACAATAATCAATCTGTAAGTAAATGTCAAACCAGCATAGTCGTTCATGTATTGAGGGTCTTGAGGAATTTTGTAACCTGTATTTGTTTCGGTTGCTCCTGGGTTTGCACCATTTGCATCATAGTTACCAAAAATCAACTCAAAAGCACTTTCTGTATTTTCTGTTGTCGCTGCGTTATCATATGTTACGCTGCCGTGTGATAATTTAGAAATTGATGAATAACTACCTGTGTAAACATACCAATCAGTTCCTGCAGAAACACCGCTGTAGGTTGGGTCTGAAACGGGTTCATCACTTGGATTTGCTTTTGGTCGTTGACCATTAGTTCCTTGTGTTGTGCTGCTGTAAACTTGCCAGTTTGATGTAGGGGTTGGGAGAATAAAGCCTTTATTAACTAAAGCATTATTCCCATAGGTGGTTGTATCCCAGATGTGTGCAGTATAAGGATTACCACTTCTATCAGTTACAGTAACAATCATCTTGAATGCAACAAATGCATCACTATCTACTGTGCGGATACGCAAGTTTTGGAACTCGAGCACATCGTTTACTTCTTCATATCCACCATATGATGCAGGGCTTACCCCACCATTTTGGTCAACATTGCTCATTTGTCCGCCAGTACCACTTTTTGCCAACCAATACAATTCTGCAGCTGAGTTGCTTGGTGGAGTGTCTGGGTTTGGGTTTGGGCTTAAACCATTATTTGTCTTAAATTGAGCGCCCCACATTTGAAGAGATACACCATTTGCGAACTGTACTGTCGTAACAACATTACGAGTTGCAGTAAAGTATGCCAAAGTAATGGTAGCCACAAGACTGAGCACCAAAATCATTGATAATGCAATGATTGCAACTGTGCTTGTCTTAATTTTTGTTTTTTGTTTAGTTTGTGACATAACTATCATTTTTTCCTTTTATGTATTTTTTAATAGAAATGGGACAAAGCCCCGTTGTCTAAAAAGTGTCATGCTGCTTCATTATTGTACACTACAATAATTTGCAGGCGACAAAGGGACGCTTTTCCTTTTAACAATAGTGTAGGCCATTTGCAAAAAAGTATGCAAAAGCACTTTTTTGAACGCAAAAGGCGTGTGAAAATATCATAAACAAAATTCACATGACATGATTATAACAAATTATTTTTATTTTGCAAAATGATTTGGGGCATTTTTTGGACATTTTTTGCGATTTTTTTTGTGTTAAAAAGTTGAGATTCTTCGTAAGAATATGCAAAGAAGCAAGGCTCAGAATGACAAATAAGATATGCTCCACTCATTCGCCAATGCTCATTCGGTCGATATGACACACAAAAACAAAAAGCAGCCTTTTTAGACTGCTTCGGCTACATTAAACAAAAATGTAACTGTTATTTTGCTTGATTGATTTGTCAAATAGCTTGTTGAATTGACATTTACTGTTGAAGTGTTATTGTAAGCGGCAGGATTTTTGACACTTAATGTGCCCGTGACAGTGCCCGTACCATTTGTTGCAATGGCTGTGGTTGTATAACTGTTTATGGTAAAAGTAACAACATCATTATCCAAATTTATGACTGTGCCGTTTACATTTGTGGCTTCTATTTTTGACACGCTAATGTTTGTTATGCGAATTGGCAAGGTGCCGTTTTGCCCACTATTTACTGTGTTTTGAATGGTAAAAGTGACATTGTGTGTCGCTCCTGGATAAACAACAACATCGGTAGCAACAGGTGTTGTAATTTCGACAAAGCCAAGTTTGTTTATTGTGTGCGGGCCAGAAGAACCCGCCTTAAAGTCATAAAATGCAGCAAAGATTGTGCCAACACAGCCAAAAACCAATAGGGCGCAAAGCACTATTGTTAATATCCAAACTGATGTTTTTGCACGAGATGTTGGCATATTTCCTCCTTAAAACATTTTATGTAAGCGTACTGCTTATAAGGTTGTACCACCTAGCATATTGTGAATAAAAGTTTGATGCACCCGTATATGTGCCATTTGTAAATTGTGAAGAATACATAGTTGCGGTGTCGTCGGTGTCGTCATAGTTGTAATAAAGTGGAACACGGTCTATTCCTACGCTGATGCTTGTGCCACTTTCACTTTCGGCACCCGAACCAATTGCAAGATAAGTATCTACCCAAGAAGATTCGGCGGCACTATATCCAAGCACCTCACACAAAAAGTGCAAAGAATTGTTTGGAAAAGTGCTTGTGTTGTTGGCTATGCTTACAGTGTTTGTAAGCGCATAAACCGACTCACCAGGCATTACCAACTCGTTGTACAAAAATGACACAAAACTAATTGTTGTATTGTGGTCAAAGGTACGGGCGGCAACCGAATTGTTGCGAATGTCCAACCATTTTGTGTTATCCACAAAATTTACCTGAACTTGTGCGCTATAAAAGTCACCTGCACTATTACTCCAGGCCGAGTTGTTTGGGCGCAATTGCACATTCATACGCAAAGCCAAAATCATTGGACTTGCGCTGTTGTTGTAAATGCGCATACAGTTGTTTGAACCTGTGCCCGTAAGTGATGTGATGGTTGCGGTATTGTTGCCTGGGGTTATGGGTGCATCTAGGCTGTTTGATGAGGTTGCGGCTGTCCAGTCTGCCCCACTTGGAATAAACACACCAATACCATTTATGGTGTTTTGCCCGTTGGCTGTCATATCCAAATCATCAACTGTCAATTCATCACTTACCAGCTGATTGTTGTATCCCGAATGATAGTTCCAATAATTTTGAGCAACATCTAAAGATGCTTGGGTTACTTCGACATTTAGTTGCACATGCAGTGCATTGCTTCCGGTATTCGAAAAAGTTGCAAAAGGTGCATATTGGTCTTTTGATAATTTTGCGTTGTAATAATACCAACCATTTTCGATTGCAGTAAAGCCCGCATTTGTTTGCGTTGTGTTAACATGCGAATATGTGGTAGCATTAACAAGGGTTATGGTATAATCAGTTGTGTTTGTTGACGAACCAGCCACTTTTACACCATATGCCACACGCAACAAAACATAATTTACAGGGCTTGTGTTTTTGATTGTTAGGGTTGCACTTGCACCTGCAGCAATTGTAGATGATGATGTATATTGCGACCCAATTGCCACATTGCCCGTACTTAAGGTGCTGTTGTAAACTTCGGCCGACATTGCGGCAACATTATAGTCTTTTGGCACATTGTATTGGTCAACAAAGTAAGCATAAGTTATGCCACCAAAAGAAAAGCACAACATAAACGCCAGCACGCTTAATGCCATGGTTATGGTTTTTGGCAAAAAGTAAGATATTTTCAAGACTTTTCACCTCCTAATACTTTTTCTTAAGCAAAGCATCAAGAGTGTCTTTTTTATTCGTGTCACTTTCGGCACGATTTTTACTTTGCATTTGCTGTTCGAAGTCTACACGATGCTTAACATAGTTTGCAAAGGCATAAGTGATGTGCTTTGTGTCAATAATTTTTCGGGCTAACAACAACCCAATTACTACCGTAAACAAAATCATAAAAGTAAGCACTGCATTTTGTTTTACCCACACAAATATTCCACCGATGTAAGGGATAACTACCAACTCTTTGCCCTGAATGCTATCCTTTGAAATAATGTGCCTAAGTGCCGTGGTATTTGGGTTTTCACCAACCATAATAAGATAATCCGAACCCTTGGCAGAAACACGGTGAATATAATTGATAATTGTGCCTTGTTCGTTGCGATAATAACTTATGTGGTCGCCTACTTCAATATCCTCCCACTCAACAGGACTGACAAGCACCAAACTGTTTACCGGAATGTTTGGTTCCATCGAGTCGGTAACAACAACATCAGGACGAAAACCAAACAACATAGAAACAGAAACAGCAACCGAAACAAGCAAAACAATTGCAACAATAATGATGTTTAAGACATTTAAGAAGGTTGACCAGGGTGATGTGCCAATTTGCGCAAGTGAACAATCGTTCATAAACTCTTGATAAAGTTTTTGCTTATAATCACGCATCTTAAAAGTTGACTTGGTGATGTCAGCACTGGCCAAATTTTCTTGCATGACTTTTTTATTGACAGGTCGTTTTTTAACAGTTGGGTCATCTACCACTTTGACATTGTCAATCTTTTCTTGTTCTTCACTGATGTATTCACGCTTTTGTATTAGGTCTTCATCAGCCATAACTTACCTCCGTCAAAAGTTTATCATAGATAAAAGCGCACGCGATATATCCAAAGATATTTAATTAAACTATAACAAATTGCGACACAAAAGACAAACAAATCTTAATGGTTTTTGGCAACTTTATGATTATTTTGTGTAAACAAGTAAAAATTAATCACATTATGCAAAAGCATCAATCTTTTGAACTTTAAGGCAATTTTTAATTTAACAAAAAATATTTTTTGCCACAATATATAGTACTATGCACTAATAAATTTTCATGTGGTATGCAGTGCCCTGCACTATTTTATCTCGCATTTTACCTAAACAACTATTCGCAAAAACAAAATGCAAGTGCATAGTACTTTAATTTTATTGCTTTTTTATTATAAAAAACAAAACATAGGTCAATAATATGCTTATAAAACCAAAAGGAGCTATGTTATGAAATTAAAAGGTACTCAAACAGAAATTAACCTTGCCCGTGCATATGCCAGCGAATGTCAGGCACGCACAAGATACGAATTTATTGAATATGGGGCAAGGTATAATGGCTATAAAAACATTGCAGATGTGATTGACGAAATTGTTTTTCAAGAGTTTAATCACTCACGCATGTTTTACACATTTATTCAAGATGGCAACAAAAATGAAACAATTGACAACATCGACATTAGTGCGGGCTTCCCTTTTCGCGAAAAGTGGGACCTTATGGATAACTTAAGGCTTGCCAGCGAAGACGAAACCAAAGAAGCCGAAATGTATGTTGGGTTTGCAAAAACAGCCAAAAAAGAAGGCTTTTTGGAAATTGCAGATTTGTTTTTGATGATAAAAGATGTCGAGATGTATCATCAACAGATTTTTAATGAAATGTACACACAAATGCGAGATGGTACTTTGTACAAAAAAGACAACCCGGTCACATGGATTTGCGCAGATTGTGGATATATGGCAACCGGCAAAGAGCCTTGGGACGAATGTCCGCTGTGCAAAGCAAAGCGAGGTTCGGTCAAACTTATTCTTGCAGCAAAAATGTTAAATCAAAAAATAAAATAAAAAATGTGCAGATTTTTTTGCACATTTTTTTATTTGTTGCCCAACACAACGCCATCAGATAAATCATCTTGCATTTGGGTTGTATGCATGCTTGAATTTGATGGCACTGGTTGTACCACTTTTAGCTTTGGCTTGCCATTAACAATATCATCAGCGGCATCTTGCTGCATTTGAGACATGCCTTGCTTTTCTTGCTGGCGTTTTTGTGCCTCTAGTTTTGCTTGCTGGATTGCTTCTTGTTCTCTTAACTGCGCTTTCTTTTTTGCCTCTGCAGCAAGAGTTATCATTGGTTGAATTGATTCGAGTATTGTCTTTTCAATAGAAGACAAATCTTCTTTATCTTGCATCAAAATATTAACAACCATTGCCCGCTGCTGGGCTGGAAGTTTGTCAAGCGTGTCATCTATTACGAAATCACTTCGGCTATCCAAAGAATATGCCTTAAATAATCTCATGCTTAATGCATTAACCATGTTGTCAATTATTAATTTATCTTCGTTGCTGACATATTGACCACATTTGTCACCATTTCTTAATGTACTTGCCAAATCTTTAACAACATGGCGTTGACCATCTTTTAATTTTTTGGCATCCATACTATTTGTACCTTGCTGACTAACTATTACTTTATGAATGTCTTCCATGTGTGCAATGCATCTTTGCATAATTACTTGTTGCATACCAAGTTGTTCTCTTGCATTAGCAGGTGTTAACAAGGCTTTTTCCGCTTTTGGTGCAGGTGCTTTTGGTGCCTTTTTCTCTGCTTTTTCTTTTACTACTGGTTTTTTCTTTGGTGTTGCTTTTTTCTTATCTTCTGCAACATCTTTCTTGTTTGCAACTTTTTTTGTTTTATCCGTTTTTGATTTTTCTGCTTTAGTTTGTTTTGCGGCTTCTCTTTCTGCCAAAATTTTTTCTGCTTTTGCTTTGCCCGCTAATGCGGCCTTTAGTCTTGCATCTTTTTGTTTTTCTATCGCGTTGTTAGACCTCTTTTGATTATCACGATAAGTACTTCCGCGCGCTACTTGTTGTCTTGACTTTTTGGCTTCGGTTTCCCTAAATTTGTTTGCACTGCCCTGAACCTTAAACACTACTTCGGCTTGTCCATTTAATATTTTTTCGGTTTGCTTGTTTTGAGCACCCAAACGGGATTTCTTTGCAACAAAATCCATTTTTTCTTGTGCACTAAGTTTTACAACCTTACTGTTTGGGTTTTCTTTTTGATATTGAAGCGTCATGTTCTCAGATTGCATCATGCATGAAGTGTACAACTGTTGCGCGCGTCTAACAGCCGCAGGATTATCTGCATAGTTTTGTTCAATCTCTTCCCACAGTTTGTTCATTTGTTTAAGTTCTTTGTCACGGTCTGATGCTTTTTTAATTGTTGTCATATCTTCTGCCCCTACAACCGCAACCCATTTTGATGCAACCTCACTCAAAATTTGATATTCGGCACTATTTTGCAAGCCATTGTTTTGCATAGTAAGCTGTGTGTTTGCCAAAGTTTGTGTCATAAAGTTGCGGCGACGGCGGTACATATCAACACTTGGTTTTATGCAAACTTTTGTAAACAATGCATCACGCTTATATTGTACTTTTTCGTCTTGCTTTTTATCTTCTTTTTCTTGCTCTTCTTCCTGTTCTTGCTTGTTCTCTTCTTCTTTCTTTTCGTCTTTTTGATGAACACTGGCAGTCACAACTTCTTCTAGTGACTTATTATGGCTTTCTATTTTATCCTTTGTTATCTCTGCAATCAAATCAAATTTTGGGTCTTGAGTTGTGGTATCCAAAAGTGTTTCGTTTATGCTTGCTTGCATCTGTTTGTTTGAAGCATCAAAAACTTTGTGAACCGAAGGATTCCAATATTGTCTTAAATTAACACTTTTTATGCCCTTAAGAGTTTGAAATTGTGCTTGCTGATAATATGGGTTGTTAACCATGTCCTCAGGAAGGTCAAAAGCATCAAGTAACACAGGTTGAACACCACTTACCACAGCTTCTTTTTGAGCACGGTCGTTGTAAATCATAATATTGTTGTTGACAATGCTGTAATATAAGCCATCTTGCAATTGTGTTTCGTCAATTGCGGCAGCGGCACTTGGGTGCTCGATAATACCATTTGCAACTTGCCTATCATGCAATTTGTTGTCCAATGTTTTGTTAAGATTTTGGAAATAAACAAACGCAGGGTCGGTGCTCATTGCAACAACATCAAGTTTGCCATCTTTTGTGTATTTGTCTTCAATATTGCGCAAAATTGTATTGTTTGCCTGTATGTTTTGACGAAGAATTTCTTGATTTATATACTCGTCATCTTGGTCTTGCGTGTTTTCGTTGGTGTTGTTATTGCTATTGTTATTGTTATTATTATTGTTGTCGGCGTTGGTATCACTTGGCTTGTCGTTTGGCGCAAGAGTGTTTTCGTTGGTGCTTGTGTCTTGCAAAGAATTTTCATCACCCAATTTTTGTGTTAGGTTGCGACTTTTTATGTATTCTTCAAACTTATTAAAAGCCTCTTGCTGTGTAAGACCTGACTTAATATCTTGCTCAATTCCCAACATAAACCCGCTAAACTCTTCGGATTCATTTGCACGCTCGGCAGCATCTTGAATTGCCAACAACTGATTTGAATATTGTCTAATTTGAGCCAAAACATCATTTTGCCTAAATAAGAAATCTTCTTTGTTTGCGCTAATTGGTTCGGGCAAGGTTGATTTGCCTGTTATGTTGTACAAAAAGCTTGATATACGGCCTTTTTTTGCTGTTTTGTTGTAATCAGCTGGAACATTAATCAAAAATTGCATAACACTGGCAGTTGTATTGCGTTGCCAAATAACTTGCCTTTCAAACTTCTCGATTGTTTCTTTATCGTTGGCTTCTTGAGCCTCTAATAGTTTTGAATATGGGGTTATGTACGGCAATTTTGTAAGTGCAGGCACATCATAGGCAGGCATCATAGCATCAAAAAGCGCTTGACGAATACTTTTTTCATCATTTCCCCTACTAATTTGACTTACAAACTCTTGATTAACGCGATTTTGATATTTGGCATAATCATCGTGAAAAGCATTAAGGCTGTGGCGATTGCCAAATCTGTAACGAGCAACATAAGTTCCGTTATTTGTTTGTGGGTCGACATACAACATATCGGCATCAAAGTTTATAAGCCTGTCTGCCATTTGTTCAAAAACACCAGCTTCTTGTGCTTCTTCGGTTGTATAAACACTGCCGTCAGGTTTTTGAAGCATAGAAAACATTTCATTAAGAGGTACATTGTTGTTTATCTGAGCAGTCGAACCAACCACCCTGCGTACATTTTCGGGTTTTATGCCAAAAGAATGAGCAACAGTAAGTTCGGCATTAACAAGTGATCTATCTATTGGGCGAATAACAACACCCTCTTCGGTAAATGTTACACCATAGTCATCAGAAGCCCTTGCATCTGGTATGTCAAACCCTTCCGGACCACGCCTAAACTTCATATCAAGCCACATAACGCTGTCCATAACATTCTTAAGATGAGCCAATTGTTCTTGACGAGTGCCACCGGTGATTTTTATTTCTTGGTCGGCCGCATTAAAAGTTATGCCAGCCTCGGGCACGCTTTTTGCATATGCATCTAGTCGCCCTATTGACTCGGACAACCATTTGCGAGGTTTTGCCGCAGGATACATAAGCACACGATCAGCCAAAATTGTCTTTTTTTCACCAGTTTGTGGGTCACGCTGTGGTGCGCGCAAATCAATTCCTGTTGCATCATCAAAACGGCCATTAACACTATTTAATATTGTTTTTCCGCCTTCACAAGCAAGGCAAACATCTCCCGTGGTGATCTTGCGATTTTCCCATTCATAAAGCGGGCTTAATTGCAAATCTTTTATTATTTTAATTGCCTCGTCTTGACCCTTTGTTGACTTAAACAAAATTTTGCCATGCTGCTTTAACACCTTATCCATTTCGCGAAGCATACGAGGTGAAAATGTCGTGGTGTCAAGATCAAAAACAACCAATTGTTGTCCTATGTTTGCACCATTTGGCTGAGTCCAAAAATCTGTGTGCACAAAAGCTTCGGTCTTTTTATAGGCATTTTTTGATGCCGTATAAGCAATGCTGGCACCTTTTAGTGGAATTGTTATTGGTGATGCAACAACTTTTCCGACAGTTTTTGCTCCTTTAACAACTTTTGATAACTTTCCTTTTTTCTTTGTGGCCATCATATCCTCCTTAATACTTAAGTATTAGTATGACCATTTTTGCAAATTTTGTCAAACAGAATAATGTAATAAAGCACTTTTTTTAGTTGCCTAAAATTGCAACATATGTTAAAATACAAGAATATTACACAAAAGGAGAAAAGCATGAATATTTTTCACGACATTGACAAAAGCCGCATAAAACCTGACAATTTTGTCGCATTTATAGAAATTTCGAAGGGTGGCAAAGTGAAATATGAGTTAGATAAGCAAACAGGCCTTGTTATTTTTGACCGATTGTTATCAACTAGCATGGCCTACCCTGCCAACTATGGGTTTATTCCTCGTACACTAGGCGGAGACCACGACCCTCTTGATGTTTTGGTATTAACAACCGAGCCATTAAACAGTGGCGTACTAGTAGAAGCAAGACCAATTGGTATATTTAACATGATTGATGATGGTGAGGCCGATGAAAAGATTTTGGCAATTGCAGTTAGTGACCCATTCTTAAAGGACATCAAATCTATAAAAGATTTGCCTTTGCACACAATTGAAGAAATTAAACACTTTTTCGAGCACTACAAAGACTTGCAAAACAAAAAGACTGACATCACTTCAATAGAAGGCAAAGATCGTGCTCTTAAGATTATTCAAGAAAGCATGTACAATTATGATGCCGAATATGATAGATAATTATGTCAATAATTGGGTAATAAATGCCCTTTTATTTTTTTCTCTTTTATTTTAGTTGAAAAAAACCATATTTAATGATATATTGTCTTTATGAAATATCGTTTTTACAGGTACTATGCACTATTATATCATGCTTTTTTATGTGCATAGTACTATGATAGAATAAAAACAACTATTCGCAAAACATTAAAAGGAGGTATATTATGCAAAAACTTAAAGACCCGCATGGCACTATTTATTCTCCACCATACAAACGCCTAACATTTTGGGCAAAAATTGTTGCTATTATGCTTGCCCTTGCCCTAGTTATTAATTGCTATTTATACCTCAACTCTCATTTTGCAAAAATAATTTCGGGCTCGTCAATGTACCCAAACCTAAATGCAACTTCTGCCTCACAAAAAGATATTGTGCTTGTAAACAAGTTTGCAAAGGTTGAACGCGGCGACATAGTTATTATTAATACAAAACAACTAGCCTACTTTGATGCCCGCAACACAAAATTGCTTGTCAAGCGTGTGATTGCATTAGAAGGTGATAAATTAAAGATTATTCACAATAATGAAAGTGGCAATAACGAGGTTTGGCTAAATGGTGCAAAAATAGAAGAAGATTATATTGCTCCTGATACAAACGAAAGCGTTGTTAATGTGTATAATGCACAAACAAATTGGATAACAAAATGCACGGTCGATGCAGACGGATATATAACTATTCCGCAGGGCAAATGTTTCTTTTTAGGTGACAACCGCAACGGCAGCCTCGATTCGCGCTATGTGGGCCCTCTTGATATTGCGAGAGTGCTGGGTGTTGTAGATAAGATTATTTATGACTATACTATTTGGCATGACATTATTGCTACTATTCTTCAATTTGACCTAAACTTCTAAAAACTGCAAATACTATGCGGTTTTTTATATGCAATACTATGCACATCTTATAAACAAAAAACAGCTTACTTTTCGTAAACTGTTTTTTTTGTAAAGCTTTTGTTTTTACAAAACATGTTTATTCACATAACATACCTAATTTGTGTGATTGTAATTAAGTTTTGGCAATAAACCGCTTGAAATATCCCAATTGCCATTGTTAACCTTTGACTTAATTTCGGTTGTATCAATTAATATCTCAAATGATTCGGCTCCGCTATTAAGTGCTTCGCCAAATACGCCATACAGTTTTTGGGTTACTAGATTGCTATTAACTTCTACTTCAATATCTCCACAATAATAGTATGATGAATATATAGATATTGTGTTTTGGTTATAGGTGTTGTCATCGCCTTTATCTTGTACAAACTTGAAAGTATTTCCACTTATGGTAGTTGTCCCTACTTTGTAAACTTGACTTTCGTTTTCTTCTGCTGTTGTTATTCCGGTAAAGATTTGTTTTGTTGTATAACAATCTTGAATAAGCACAGTTAATACTTGGCTTGTCAAAGAACCCGGTGTCTGAAGCTTTCCTATCACATAACCTAGGTATGTGTCAATTTTGCACATATTGATGCGAAGTGTTGTAACAGTGTTTGACCTATCTGCCCTGCCAACAAGTGCACCAACATACATGTTGCTTGCTGTTGCCTCAATGTTTACCTTTGCATAAATTCGGCTTATTGCACCTATGTTTGCAACAGCAAACAAACCACCTATGTATGACTCTTGTGTATATCCACTAATAACCAACTTAATAGATTCAGAGCCCGCAATTTGATTGTTGGTATAAACTATGATGTTTTGAACATTGTTAGATTTGCAATTTAATGCCAAACCACCAAAACTGATAGCATAGTCAGTTTGTGTTGTTGACAATTCCATACCAACTATGATGCAAATATTTAGGTCATAAACACTTGCTGTGTTTGCTATGGTGCCAAACACACTATATTTGTCTATTTTGTTTGTACTATCGGTCACTTTTGGATATGAAAGTACAAATAATGTATGTCCATTGCCGTTTAGATTACTTATTAAATTTGGCTGCTGTATAAATGCACTAGTAACAATTATGTTTTTGGTTAACACAAAGTCATAATCATTGCCTGCTTTGCAGTATTCATACAATTGTTCATAGTCTATTATCTCAAGTGGCATTGCCATGCCGTCACCTGTATAATATTTTGAGTGTTTGGTTTCGTCATTATAATATCTTGCCAACATACAAACGCCATAGTTGTATGCATCATCTTGCACCCAAATTGATTGATTTTGCAATGATGGCGTTGTTGCTGTTTTGTGATATTTTGCATCACCACCATCATTATAATATTTAATTACATATGCTGCACAATTTGATGCAGACAACCCAACACCCGTTAGTGCCCCACCAAGATTGTTTTGAGTTGTCGTACGATATACCTGACGCCCTATGATGTATGAGTTTTTCAAAGTTATATTAAGACCTGTTATGCCACCGAATTTTGAAGTATTGTTTGTGTCAAATACAAAGTCAGCATATACATAACACCCATTAACTTCACTTTCGTTTCTTCCTATCAATCCACCTATATATGCATTGGTGTTTTGAATATCAAAAATTATGGTTGTATAATTTGGTGCAACATAATACATAGGTACATCAAACGATTCTTCGCCAGCAAATTCATAATTTGCAAGTTCGATTATGCTTTCATCAATAATATCGCCTAGGCTGCAATCAAACACAACACCAAAGTTTGTGTTTGCAAGCAATCCAAATGGTGCATCAAAATTAATTGTAACAGAAAGCAAATTATTGCTTACGCTTAAGCGTATTCCGCTTATTATTATTCTTGGAACACTATTAAACAAAGGATTTGCTACCTGAATGTAAACATCATCAGCAACAATGCGATTTGCTTTTATATTGGTTATTGATAAAGTAGATGTTGGCGTCATTTTTGCAACATTTTGTGCATTCATTAACAAAATGTTTGCATCACTAATATCGCTAAATGCTTGGCCATTTGCAAGAAGGTCAACATCTGTACAAATCAAAAGTCTTGCGCGCGCGTCTTCCGGAATGTTATTAATAAGTGTGCTTGGGGCAACAAGATAAAATATGTTTTCTTGATTTTGTGCAGCAGGTTTGATTGCAAAGTTTGTTGGGTTTGTTCGGGCACTGTTTTCTTCAGCCCAAATTTGTGCATTGGTTAAATCACTGATTGTAAGTGTTGTTACATTTATACATTTTGTAAACTGACCTATCATATTTGGCGCATAATAAACTTTTGTAAATGCTGTCGCATAATTAGGACTACCAGTAACAATGTTTATAATTGCATCAACTATTACTTTTTCGTTGTAGTCATAAATTAGTCCCGTGCCGACAACACAAGTCTTAATAACACCACTTATGTTATTGTCCGCAACATAACCAATTGCACCAGCCATATATAAGTTGTTTGTCGTACCAACATATGCAACATCAATCATACCATATGCAACAGTATTATTAATTTGATAATTTGTGCTGTTTGTGCAACCAACAAGTCCACCAATTGTTCGCACCACATTACCACTAGATTGCATAACAATCTTGCCATATGTTGCACTATTTGTGATAATTGTTTGTACAGACGCACTATCAAGCAGTCCGACAATACCACCAACATTGGCTGTGCCAGTTGCATTAATCAAATTGGTGGTATCATCACAAATTGTTATGTCACCTATTGCCAAAACTGAGTCAACAACTTTTGCCGCAGTTGATAACGCAGAAACAACTTTTCCTACTACTCCACCAATATTGCTTTCTTGGGTGTTTGTAACAACCATATCGCCATATACTATGCCATATCCCAAAACAGCATTATTTGAAGGGTTAAACAAACCAACAAGCCCACCAATGTTTAATTGAACCTGAGCACAAACTGCAAAGGCTTGTGCTGATTTGTAAATTGTTGCGTTTTGAATTTTTGAGGTGCCCAATACTACACCAACACCGCTTCCAAAACTAACACTTCCGCTTCCGCTTAACTTAATACTACCTTTTAGTTCAGTAGAAATGTTGTTGATTATTGCATTTTGCAAATAACCTACAAGGCCACCAATATAAACATTTGCATTTGCTGTTATGTTGCCGGAAAGTGTTAACCCAAAGTTTGCCTTGGCTGCGCTTGCACTGTGAATTGTGTGTGCCCCGCTTACTCGGCCCACAAGACCACCAATTGCACTTTCTTGTGTAATTGTCAAGTTGTCAAAATTATATGCAAAACTACCATAATCGCCCGAATAAACGCTTGATAATTCTTTATTTGTTAAATCATAAGAAATGTCACCAATCAAGCCACCAATATATACACTGCTTGTTGTTGTTCCTTCACATTCAACAATTCCGTTAACTTGACAGTTATAAACTTTTACATCATTCAACGCTTTTCCAACTAGTCCACCAAACACTTCATCTAAATGTACAACAAGAGTGTCATTTTGTGCTTCTATTTGTTTTTGTTGACTTTCTTCGGTCCATTCATAATCAACACTTGCAATCGTAATGCTTATATTGTTAAATGAGCAATTTTCAGCTGATGTACACAATAATGATTTTATACATACGGCATTTGTTGTTTGAATATAAAATTCAAAGTTTATGTTGTTAAGAGTTAAGTTTTTGGCATTCCCAAAAATTGGTTGATAAGCATCATCTACAATTATTCGAACTGTGGTCATGCTGTTTTCTAACATCACACCATTAAGAGTAATGTTTTCTGCATTAAATGCCTGTGGCGCTGTGTTTGTTTGATTTATATCATTAATTAAAGTATATGTTGATTTTGCGCCATATGCATATTGCAAATCTTGGTTCCATTCATCAAAATTTTGTATTGTTGTGCCCGGAACTGTGTTGCTTGTCACAAGCACTGGCATAATTCGACTTGTTTTGTCTGTATCAACAGACCAAATACCACTGTTTGCAGACAAACCGCTAAATACTATGCTTTCTTGTTTTAAGATTTCGAGATAAGAAACATCATAACCCTGAACAAAGGTAGAATACAATTGATTGTAAGGTTGAAGGTTGCCTACTTCGTTGTCAAATACAACTTGGTTGTATGTGCCACCATTATTAACTGCAAATATTCCATATTTTTTACTGCTGTATTTTTCTGTTTGGGTCTCGTCTTCTGCAGAACGAACAAGGAATATGTCTTTTTTATTTGTAGACAAGTACATACCTATTGCATTGCCCTTATAATTGACCGTTGAGTAATTGTAAGTCGAATTTTGTGGCATTTTATTCAGCGCAACAATTGTTGTTTCTCGATTTGTTAAAATTTGGCCAATCAAACAGCCAACAAGCCCACCAACGCAATTTTTTGCATATACAAACGATGTTGTGTATACTCGGTCCAAACCAGAAATTGCGGTTCCGCTGGTATCTGCCTGTGTCCCAAATAAATTATCTATGCTTGATGTATCAAATTGAGAAATTTCTTTTGATGTTGCAATTCCTATCAAACCACCCGCAATAAGTGCTTTTTTTGATGTTGTTTCTATGCGAGTATAACTATCGGTTATCAAACCACCATAGTTAAGGCCAACCAAACCACCAATTGCGATGCTGTTTGTGTTTGCAAATATATCCAAATTGCCAAGTGTGTCGTTGACATCTGTAATGCTTAAGCCTAGGGTATCTAGTGTTGTTTGAGTATTTTCATCATAATCAACACTACTGCATGTTATGCTTCCGCGGTTTTCACCAACCAAACCACCAGCTACAAACCCTGTCGAGATTATGCGTTGAACATAGTTTTGTGCAGGTGCAAGCACAAAACTTGCATGTGACAATTCTACATTTTGGTCAACAAGACCTACAACACTTCCGGCGTGCTCGGCACTAACCGAAATAGTGTTTGCATCAACTGTTAAATATTTTGAAATAAATTTTTTATTATCACTTGTACTTGTTAAAATTCCTGCAATTGCACCAGCATATGATATTTTGTTGCTATCATTATTTAATGATGTATTGTCAAACCCATAAACTTTTGAGTCTGTTGTAATGTATGACGCGCTGACTGATACACTTGCAGAAATTCCACTAAGTTGTGAATCTTCTATCAGTCCAGCAAGACCACCTACTACTTGATAACCAACAATTTGACTTCCATCAACGCCTGATATGTTAATGCTAGAAACAATACTATTAGAAATCTTTCCTGCCAAAACACCAACTACATCATAGTCACCGGCAATAATACCGTCCCCAAGGCTTATATTTAGGCTTGATATGCTTGAAGCATTTATCATCTTAAACAATCCAAGCATTTCATTTGATGTTGCCGAAGCATTGCTGTCTGTGATGAAATTAATATTCTTGATGGCAAGGCCGTTTCCTTGAAGGTGAGCTTTTAATTCATATTTATAAGAATTTTGAGGGAAGTTTGTTCCTTCATATGCAGCAAAATCAATATCTGCAATTATGCGATAATAATAATTGTTTTCATAATAATTTTTAATTTGTGCTTTTTGAGTTTCGGTTAATTGACTATCTTCATAATCACCAAAATACTTATTCCAATCGCTTGCACTTGCAAGTACAACAGGATTTTTTGCACTACCCCATTCATAATTTGAGATATATGCCAAGGCATCTTGGGTTTGTTGGGTTATGCGAGAGCCATAACTTATTGTATTTGCGGCAACCAAATTTACAACAACTTTATCTTCGCTTTGTGTATAAATTTGCCATATATAGTTTTCTTTTCGGTCTTCATCTGTTTCTTCTTCTTTGTCAAACACAGAAAAACCATACAAATTACTTGCTATAAGAGTGTTGTTTGCAAGGCCATAAGCTGCTTCGGCAGAATGTTTTATGATATTATTTTGCCCCAAATAATAACACCCTTTAACTTTGCCATAATCTTGCAATGTTTGTTGACTATTAACACCAACAAATACTCCGCCAACAATAGAATTTACTGATTGTATGCGTGACAATGACAAACTTGTGCTGATTGTTCCATTGTTTTGATAAACCATACCACCAACACCAGCACTGCTGTAAAGTGAAATGTTTGACAAACTGTTGTCAACAAAACCGCTGTTTGTGTGCACAAGACCTGCTACTGTGCCCTGTGACTTAATGCCACCTTTTGTTGTAGAAGTATTTTCAGCTTCTTCGGTAACATCACTATACCCGCCCAAGGTATAACAACCATAAATTTTTGCACTGTTTGTTTGCAATGCAACAAGACCGGCTGTTTTTGTGTTTGATGCACTAGAGGTTGCTGTGTTAACTAGATATCCGCCCTGATAATAACTAGCAGATATAACATTTTCATTAACACCCGCAATACCTGCAATATACCCGCCAGCAAAAATGTTAAATGCAGATGCCTTGTTTGGGTGATTTTCACCATCTATTCCATTCGAAATACTTATGCCAGTATTAAGTTCGATATCACCGCTCCTACCCACACGAGCGTTTGTGATATAACCATTGTTTGTTCCTACAATACCACCTATGTGTGTGTTCAAACTAGAAATTGTTGAATTGTATCCACCTGTTAAGATAAACACACTTGCTGGATATAGTGCCAAATCATCTACCAGCCCATCATAAATAGATTTTGCATAACCCGAAACAATGCGATTGTCATCATAATTAAATGTATCGAGTGTGCTTTCAAATCCATTATCATTAAGCGCCTGATTGTTTGTAAGCTCAAAACTGTTTGTTTCGAGGTTTAGGCGTTTATAATCAAACACTTTTGCCCAATCAACTGTTTTTGCAGTTTCGGTTTTTGTTCCGTTGTTTTCAGTAATTGTGATAGGAAGCACAATTTCATCAAAAGCCACAACATCAACATTATATACAATTCCATAGTTAATTCCGGCAACAAATCCAAAATCGACATTCGATTTATCCATTGCATCAACAAAAACCAAAGGTGAAATATCCAAAATTAAATTGCGAATTAATGTGTTTTCACCAATTGTTGTAAACAAACCTGCTGTTATGTTGTCTGCTGCTGCATTTTTTTGTTCGGACAAATCAAAGCTGCGCAATACTACACGATGGCTGTTAAAATCAAGATTTGTTACATTCAAAGCAAAAGGAACCCAATTATCAAGAACAATGTCTGTGGTTAAGATATAATAACCACCTGTTGCTGATTTTAATTTCTTAAAGTCATCAACATTATCGATGTGCAAAGGTGCTTCTTCTGTACTTCCTACTTCGACATTAAGCGCAAATTCATAATTGATGGTTTGCAAGATTGCATATGATTTGTCACTTATGTCTGTTGTTAGGCCGTATGTATATTCACCGGTTGTTAAATCTTTTGTATAATAAATGTATGCCTGAACTTTTAGTGTTTGGGCCTGCGTTGTTGGAACAAGGCCAATCACCCTGTAATATTTGTGACCACTAAGGCTAATTTCTTCTACTCTAAAATACTCATAGTCGCCGGCAACAAGAGGTCGGTTGTTATAAGTCCATGCAATAAACTCATCAGAAATTTCTGTAATTTCGTTCCAAGACTTACCTAGTTTGCCTTTGTTTGTTTCACTTTCGGCATCATAAGAATATTCGTCATGATACATTGTAAGAGTTGTGTATATGTTTGTGTAAATTGAAAGTGCATCGCTGTATGTATTTGTGCTTTCGTTGTAAGTTATGTGATAACCACCACTTAGGTCATTTGCATCAAGAGCCTTTGGAACAACTTTGTCAACAACCACAAAAGTATATTTTTGTATATCAACAACTTGCCCGTCTTGTGTTACGGTTATTGTGATAACTGCCTCTTCTCCATTTTGTGCATTTACAATAGCATATAAGTCATCAATAGAACTTTTTGTTGCATTTGTTATGTAATTTGTTGAAATTAAAGTTCCGTCACTGTTGTAAATATTTAGGGCATTATTTCCACTTGGCTCGAGAACATTTGTTTCGATCGTAACGGTTGTGTTACGAAGATTTGTACTTAACCTAAATGGAATTTTTTGGCCCTGTGTTGCAAGATATGTTGCGTTGTCTGCAACTGCAGTTTTTACATCAATAATATTTACTGTTGACACAAAGCCCGGATAGAGGGCATAAACAACATCTCGGTCAAACGCATTTACATACCCCTCTCCTTCAAGCAATTTGGCATCAAAGTTGACATAATAGCAATTTGTGTTACTTTCGGTTACACTTTTTGGCACATATGTTGCAACATAATATGTTCCATCAAAAAATTCTTCGTTGGTTAATGAAATACCCGTAAGTTTGCGCAAAATTAATTTGCCATCTTGATAAACCGAGCCATTAGGAATTTCGATATATTCAAACTTGTTATCTGGCAAAAGTCGCTTGCAATATTGTGTAAAGAATATTGTAGTGTTTTGCAATTCGCTAGAATAAACTTCTATGAATTCATAGTTTGAGAATGAATAATCAACATTTAATTTGAATACTCCTCTGCCACCCGGAATAATTGTGTGTGAACTTTGAGTACTGTTATCGTCTATTTTGTCTGCGCCACCAAAATAATATGTTGCAAATACACTTGCAATAGGTGTTGGCAAAATATTAACTGTTAGGCTTGCAACAACTATGTTGTTTTGCCTAAATACTATGGTTTGAGTAACTGTTTCGGTAAGGTATTTGTAATTTTCATTTACTGAAATTGTGTGTGTAAATTCATATTTACCATTGTTTTGCACGACATTTGCATCTTGTACAATATTTAAGTAACTTCCACCCTCAAAGGTTGGCATACTGTTTACATTTGATGTCAACACAACTTGCAAGTCATCACTTGTGTACAAATCAATACTTGCTATGTCTAGATAAGCATCAGGAACAATTTTGATATCGAATGCAAATCTATTTTCGCCTTCTGTCACTGCATAATTTATTGGTGAATAATAAACATCATTTGCATAAGCATATTTTAACAAGTATGAATATTCGACAGACACATTGCCATTTAATCTCATTGTGATGTTGTCGCTCATCTTAACATCAACAAAATATTTGTTTGTTGTTGTATCAAGTACCCATTCTTTATTGTTAAAACTAATAAATGTTTTGTCGGCAGAACTAACATAATATCTAATATATGCAATGTCATCTAAACCATACGGAACATTAAGAACATCTATCCTATAATTGTCACCCGTGTGGGCACTAACTTCGACACCACCAATCAATTGTTTATCTTCGCCTAATGAGTCGGTAAACAAGTTTATCATAGAAACATCAGCACTTACCAAAAAGTCAAATGTTTGATTGTTTTGAGTATCTTGCAGTGATACAAGCATCAAAGAATAAACGCCAGGCAAAGTAAATGATAATGTTGCTTCCCCAACATTTTTGTAAGTTGCTTGTTGAATGTTTAATCCGGCATATGATTGCTTTGGCATTAATACAACATCATAACTTGCCAAATTATCTAAGCCCTCAAGCAATGTTGATTGGCAAACGCAGGTTTCTACACCCCTTGGAAGTGTAAACACCTCGATGCAGTGGAGCAGTGACGCACCCCATTCCCTGTATGCTGTCCATACAGAATCCACAGGTGAACCA
>JAFTCZ010000018.1 GCA_017454425.1 Clostridia bacterium
GCATCAATTTGTTTAACAGAGGCTGATACCATTTTTTGAAGGTTGCTGTTAATGCAATTTAGTTGACGATTAAGTTGATTGCGCACTTCTCGCACAGCAAACTCGTTTTGAAGCGTCATAACTGCGTTGTTTGCGCCAACAAGTGCCAAAAGGTCACTTACAATTTCGGCCTCTTTGATATAAACAACATGCAGTTTTTTGCGTTGCATAATTTTTGCACTAATGCTACAATCTGCAAGCAAATGCACAAAATCGGAAGCAAGTTCGTATTGTCCAAACACAAATTCTAGATGATATCCACCTGCGTGCTTTTTAAGATCTGAGATGTCTTTTATTACAATATTTGCACTTGCACAGCCCAAAAAAGCACCTGTTATGAAAGCGCGTTCACAACAACTATCTGCTATTATGTGTCTTGAAATTCCCTTAACTATCTCGGTGTCACCCGAATAGTTTTTCTTTAAGATAAAGCAGTCATACAACAACTTGTCACTTAACTCTTCATTTATGGATATTGTGTACCTTATTGTGTGATTTTGTTTTTGTTCTCGCTGCAAAGTGAGGGCATCATTTGTGTTGTACAAACGCTTGATTAAGTGTTCTAACACACCAAACAAATCTTCAATTTCGGTAGAAACTTGCATGTAGTATTGCCCATTTTTTATGGACAAGTTGCCACAAGTGCGCAAAATACCACAAAGCATTGCTTTTGCACAGCAATCTTTTTGGGGCAGCGGGCTTTGCACAACCTCGGCTTTTGCATCAAGTGAAAATGACATGACTTTCTCCTTACTTTGGTCTTTTTAATATAATACAAAATGCCAATTTTGTCCAGCATATTAATTTAGTTTTTTGAAGTTGACAATATGGTCAAGCGGAACATTATGTGTACTTAAAAAACTTAAGACATTTGGGCAATCTCCTACCCTTTGCGGAGCATGAGCATCACTATCAATAATAAACTTTGCACCCATGTTTGCCATTTTGTTAATCTCATCTTGTGAAAAAAGCATATGCTTGTTGTTAAGTTCTATCAAAGTATTAGTTTTTATTGCCTCTTTTGCAATCTTTAATGCATCAACTTTTACTATATTGTGCAAGTGCACCAAAATGTCAATTGGATATTTGTTTATGGCTTTTATGTATGCGTCAGTTATTTTCTTTGAATGACGCTTTGTGTCCCACATAAGATTGCGTAATGTAAAATTAATAAACCCCCAAAACTTTTTTGGTTTTGTTGATTTGTGAATTCCTAGCAAAATTATATCAAAAAGTTTGACTTCTTCTGGGCTTAGGTCAATATCACCATCATATGAAATTAAATTTGCCTCAATTCCAAGCAAAATTTCGATATTATAAATCTTTTTAAGGCGTTCGACTTCGGCGCGCATTTTTTCTACATCGTTGCGCTTGATGCCATATGCCATATGATTAAAGCCGTGGTCAGTAATTGCAATTTTTGTAAGCCCTTTTTCAACTGCTGCTTTTACATTTTGCTCGATTGTGCCCTTGCCGTCACCACTAAAAATCGTGTGGGTGTGACAATCCCAAATTTGCTTATATCCACTAATATCCATATGCTATTCTCCTAAAATTATCTCTGTATCAAGCACGACCCCAAAACAATCTTTTATTTTTTGTTTAATAAAGTTTATCAAGTATAACACATCTTGGCTTGTGGCATTGCCTGTGTTAACAATATACCCCGAATGCACTTTTGACACCATTGCACCGCCTATCATAAACCCTTTAAGAGAACATTTCTCTATCATAAATGCGGGCGAATGCTTACTTGTTCCGCGACAAAACACACTGCCAAGACTTGGATATTTAACATTTTGCTGTTGATGCCTTTTATAAAGTATATCTTTGGTTTTTGACATTATTTTTTGCTTTGTGCTTAGAACGAGGTTGAGAGATATAGATATTATAACATATCTAAAGTTATTTGTAAAAATACTTTTATGATGTTGTGCCAAATATTCTATTTTTTTAATTTTTTTGAACCTATTATCAAAAACATCTAACACAACAACATAATCTAAAACTCCATTAATGTCACCACCAAAGGCACCGGCATTCATAACGACAGCACCACCAATCGTGGCAGGAATACCAACAGACCACTCTAGCCCCGACAAACCATTGTTTTGCGCAAATAATGCAACATTCCCTATCATTGCACCTGCCTGCGCAAAAATTTTGTTGCCCCTTTTGTATATTTTGTTTAATCCTTTTGTGCATATTATTATGCCATCAAAACCCTTATCCAAAAATAAAATATTACTGGCATTGCCTACCACCATATATTTAACCCCAAAGTGCTTGCATAGTATTAATATTTTTTGCAAATTTGATATACTATGCACCAGTGCATAGTACTTTGCATTTCCACCCGTGTGCATAGTAGACACCAAAGACAACGAATAATCAAAATATAAGGTGCATAGTACCTTGACTTGTTGTTCAAAACTATTATTTTGCATACCTTCTCCTTAAATTTTTTCTTGCAATTCTTTTATTCTTTCAATACTAGTAAATACATTTTGTATGTTATTTATTTGCATCAAGCTTTGTTCAAATTCTTTATTTTGTCCATCTTGATATATCGGTTGGTCCCCAACCCCAAACATACCTATATCAACAAGTTTTGATTGCACATAATCACATGTTAAAAACTGTATATAGTTTGAGGCATGCAAAACTATTTGCTTATTTGTTGTTGTAACCGAAATAAATTGCACAATATCACTGTACTCGTTATTAAATTCAAAATCACATTGTGGTATTGCACCAAGATTTAATTTGTTTAACAATCTATAATAATCGCGCTGGGTGCCAATAAGTACATCAAACTGATTGTCACAAAATGCACAATAGGCCGAGTATTGACTATCAAATTTTGTCACATTTTTTGCCTCTTTTGTTGGTGGAACATTAAATTGCATGCCCACGCCAAACTTTGCGTTTTCTTTTTTTTGCCCACACAACACATAACCACCCATACACCACGGAATTGCATATTGCGTATTGGCAATCTGCCCTGCTTTTAATAATGGCGACCTAATATTTGCATTTGCACTAACCTTTTGAGTGTAAACACACAACTTATCTCCCGCACCTATGCCAAAAGATATCATGTCGGGCACATTGTCTTTGCCAAGCATCGAAAGTGCTTGCTCGATTGTTAGGTTGCGGACAATAATATAAACGCCTTTGTGTTGCTTTTCGTATTGCACCGCCATTTTTTCTAAAAACTTTGCCCTCGAGCTTGTGCCACCTTCAAATGTATCAATTTGCCACAATTCCAAAAAAACACCATCTCTTTCTATTTCCTCAAACTGGTATGCGGGGTTAATTTTGGGCAACAACACAAAGGGTGCAACCAGCATAAAAACTATGCAACCAAGCAAAAACAAACAAAATACAAAATTTATAGGGTTGTATTTGGGCAAAACAAAAAACCTCGCACAAAATTTGTATATTTTATGCAAGGTATGAGGTTATTTTTCATTAAAATAATTAAATATCGCCTGGGCATCTTTTTTTGTGATACCCTTTATATTTTCTAGTTCTTGTATGCTAGCACAAGAAATTGCATCAATAGACTTAAAGTTTTTGTACAAAATTTTTTGTTTTACTTTGCCAATACCGGCTATCTCGTCTAACACACTAGACACTTTGTTGCGAAGACTTTTGTGAAAAGTAATTGCAAATCGGTGCGATTCATCTCGCAGACGCTGCAAAAGTTTTAATGATGTATAAGTTTTTGGTATAACAATTGGTTGCGACTTGTTAACAACAAAAACTTCTTCATCTTGTTTTGCAAGACTTATAAGTGCAATATCATATCCGCAATCTTTTATGGCGCGATGTGCGTTAGACAACTGCCCTTTTCCACCATCAACAACAATAAGGTCTGGCACAACCCCAAAGCTTGGGTCTTGGGGCTTGTTCTTTATGTCATTAAGGCGTCTAAAAATCACTTCGTACATACTTGCAAAATCGTCCGCCCCCTTGACTGTCTTGATATGAAATTTGCGATAATGACTTTTTTGTGGTGCTCCTTCTATAAAAACAACCATAGATGCAACACTCATCACTCCACCAATGTTGCTTATATCAAAACACTCTATACGGCTTGGCCTTGATGAAAGTTGCAAAATTTCTTGCAATTGATTGACTGCACCTATTGTCATATCATCAATTCGGCGGTCTTCTTCTACAAATTTATCAAGATATAACAAGGCATTTTCATAAGCCATAAGGTATAATTTGCGCTTATCACCTTTTTGTGCATTAAATAGGCGTATTTCGCCATTGCCATACACTTCGCTATTTCTATGCTGTTCGTTAAGATAATGTGCAAGGTCGGCTAACTCTTTTTCATCAATTCCAACAATAATTTCTTTTGGGGCAAGACCAACTGTGTCATAATATTGCACAATAAGCGAACTAATGGCTTGTTGTGGTGGCACGGCAGCGTCTAATAAGTGAAAGCACTCAACCCCCACACTGCGCCCACCTCGTACAGACAAAACAGCAATGCACGCAGTGTTTCCGTTGCTGGCATATGCAAACACATCTAGGTCGGCAGTATTAGGCAAAAAGGCAATAGTGTGAGAACCAATCCTATCTAGCATACGCAGTTTGTTGCGGTAGTTCATGGCTGTCTCATATTGCTCGAGTGCTGCAAACTTTTCCATTTTTTGTTGCAAAATATCTCGAACTTCGTTATCATTTCCTTTAAGAAAATCTATGGCTTTTGAAATGTATTCGGCATAAGCATTTTTATCAATTTTGCTAACACAAGGGGCCGAACACAAACCCATGTCATAGTTTAGGCATGGTCGTGTGCGCTTTGGCAAATTAAAGCCCGAGCATGTGCGAATTGGATAAACAAGATTAATTGTTTCAAGAAGGTCGGCAGGACGCACCCCCGCAAAGTATGGCCCAAAATATTTTGCGCCGTCTTTTTTTAGTTTTCGTGTGATTGTAAAATGCGGAAAAGGCTCTTTGGTGTCAAGCTTGATGTAAGGATAGGACTTGCTATCTTTTAATAATATGTTGTAATACGGCTGATAGCGCTTGATAAGATTGTTTTCAAGTGCCAATGCCTCATATTCATTTTTTGTGATGATATAACGAAAATCAGCAATGTTAGATACCATTGCCTTTACCTTAATTGTATGGTTTTTATTCTCTTGAAAATATTGAGATACCCTGTTTTTTAGGTTGATTGCTTTGCCCACATAAATGACTTCACCATTATGGTTTTCCATGATGTATACACCACTATTTGTAGGAAGCTCTTTTATTTTTTGCTTTATATCCATAATTTATATTATATATCATTTTTTTGCATTTTGCAAATATGTATAACACACTTTGCTGTTTGTACTCATATATATTATTAACAAATTTGACATGGAGATGAATATGACCACAAACCAAGCACTTGTTTTGACCATAATTATTGCAATAATAGTTAGCATAACGGGGGCGGATATTGTAAATAACACAACCTTTTTGATACTTATGCTGATAGCATTAATTGCCCTTGCCCGAACAAGTTTTAACTGTCCAAATGTTTTAACAAACAATAATTCAACCATTTTTGTATAAATAAAAAGCATCAAGTATTTTCTTGATGTTTTTTATTCTTTATAAACTAAACACTATTCCTCTTTTGACTTTGTCGAGTTTTTGCCCGAAAGTTTTTTGAAGTTTACTTTGTGTTTTATTATATACTTGCGCTCGCTTTCACCCTCGGCAGGGGTAAATAGTGTGTCTATTGTGTTTTCACGCAGGTCTAGGATATCTGTTGTGCCAACTTCTTCGGCTGTGGCTATGCCCATTTCGACAAGTTCTTCTCGCTCTCGTTGCGATTCGCGCACTTCGAGGCGCTCTTGGAAAATAATGCTTAATACACTTACAATTGGCGCAGACAAAATCATACCAACAACGCCAAACAGTGCACCACCAATAAGCAAAGCAATCATAATGACAATTGCACGAGTGTTCATGCGCTTGCTCATAACAAACGGTGGCACAACAGTTGTTACTACTGCCCAATCGACAATACCAATAATTAAGGCAATTAACATGCTGCTGACCGACCCACCAAAACCAAGTGTAACAATCACAAGAGGAATTGCTGCAATAAATCCACCAAGATATGGAATAATTGTCAAGAGGCCCAAAATAAGTGCCATAAAGCCAGCGTACGGAATACCAACTATTGCATAACCAACCCATGCAATAACAAAGATTATGCTCATCACAATAAGGTTTGACATAACATATTGATTAAGCATATTGTTTGTACGGCGTGTGATAGTAACCATTTCGTCAGCAGTTCTTTTCTTGTTGTAGGCATATGTATAACGCCTAAAGGTTTTTGCAATTAATTCTTTGTCTTTAAGAAGCAAGAATGCCAAAATTAATCCAATAACAGTGTTAAGAATAATTGTTGCGGTGTCAAGCAAAAATGTTGCTAGGTTTGAAAGCATTGCAGGCAAAGAGTTTTCCATATAATCAACTACACTTTGAATACCTTTTTCGATTGCCTGTTGTGTCTCTACACTGTCTATCCATGGCATTTCAGCAACAATGGCATTAAGACCATTTTGAATTTTTTCCATATTAGCATCAAAACTAACGGGGTCGGCAAATGTATTAACCATTGACAAAAGACTTGGCAACAAGAACACAATAAGAGCAACCAATATGCCTATTACCACCACAAAGCAAATGGTTAATGATACAATCCGCTTATATCTTCCAGCATGAGGGTTGCCTATAAAAGAATTGCGGAGCAAAACTTTTTCAATCCAGTTCATTGGACGCAACATCAAAAACGCCACAATACAGCCAATAATTAATGGTGTTAGGCCATTAAGCAAGGACATAAACAAATTTTTGAGAGCCTCACCAGCAAGATTGGCAAGCAACATTGCCGCCAACAATGCAACAAACAACCCTATAAACCAATTTTTGTTTTTGGGTTTGTTGGGATCTCGCATTTGAGATTGCATAAAACTACCTCCTACTCACAATCTTCAAAATTATTTTTTTATATTCAGCCTATCAAGGGTTTTTTGTATTTTTTTGTTGCCAATGGCATAGTCATACAACAACAAAACAAGGCCGCTTAATAGATATGCATAGTAGTTTAGTATTCGCCAGAACAGCATTGCCCAAACAACCAGCCCCGCAGATACTCCGGCATCATTAAACAACGCCGCAAACACCGCAAGACACGCCATCTCGGCAACACCCGCCCCACCCGGCAACGGCATAAACCCTGCCGTAAATTCACAAAGAATAGATAATGACATGATAAGTATTAGCATGTTTGGGTCGAAGCCACACATAGATGTATAAATGCAAAAAGGAATTGATGCACTTGCAAAACATAGTAGTATAGAAGAAATTAATTCGCCAATAAATATTGATGGCTTGCTAAAAAACATGCGTGATGTAGACACATATTCGCGTACCATGTGCATCACTTTTGCATATGTTCGCCTATAATCTTTGATAAAGTGCAGCCTTTTGCATAGTTTTAATATGCCTACCATAATGTTTGGAACAACTTTTTTACTAACAGACAATAACACAATGGCAAGAATTAACAAAACATTAAGCCCAATTCCTACCCAACACATTGTTAACAAAACAGTACCAGACATTTGTGAGCCATCACTAAACAAATTAATAATTCCGGTTGTGTTGCTGATTATGATTACAACGGCAAACAAAATGTAAACTACTTGCCCAAAAATATATTTGGCTAGTGGTACACTTGTGGCGGTGCTGGCGGACAGGCCGCGCTTGTTAAGATAAAATATTTGAAAAGGTTGCCCGCCTGTGGCAAGAGGTGTTATGTTGTCATAAAAACGCTGTGTAACAATTGACTTAAAACTAAGCCATGGTCTACTGTGCCCTGTGGCATGCTTGATAAGTATCCATATACGGAAAGAATCTAAAGAAAGCATCAAAAAGAACAAGCCAATTGCAATTAAAATCCACCACCAATTTATCTTTGAGAATATTAGGTCTTGAATAGAAATTGTTTCGGTATTCTTAAAATTAAAGTACAAAATAACCGCAAGAACTATTAAGTTTAGCATTAAAAAACCAAAACTTAGCCAGCGTTTTTTCTTGCTTCGCTGCTTTGCAACAGCGGCGTTTGTGCTTGAAATAACATTTTTTGTAACTTCATCACTCGAAGCAGTTTTTGCAGAAGCTTGGATTTGTTGTGTAGAATAAATGCTTAAAGATTTGAAATATTTTTTATTGTCTTTAGATGGCAAAAACGCCCTATATTTTATGTATATACAGGGTTTGAAATTAACTATATCTAGGTTTACTGTTTCTTCGTTTTTGCTCATAACAACTCTTTTGGGTAGTATATATAAATACATACTATCATGTTTATATTTGTTTGTCAAAAGAAAAGATAAAAAAATTGAGAACTTAATCTCAATTTTGGCTAATATATTGTACATCGGCAACATTTTTTGAACTTGGGCCTACTTTTAACTTATCACTGATGTCAACCCCCGCAACAATTAATATGTCGTTGCCATAAGCAAGCACAGGCGTTAGGTCGCGAATGCGTTGTGGAATTTTTTTGTCAACAAGATAAGCCTTAAGTGTTTTTGTGCCGCCACCAAACTTTTGAATAAAGTCACCTTCACGACGCATGCGCCAAACCGCCCCATCAGGAATTTTGTCTAGATCAATTAACAACATTCCCAGTTTTTTAAGATGATCTTTTGATTTTTTTATTTTAATTTTCCCAAACTCGGCAATGTTTGTAACCCCAAGCTTAAAAGGCCACTCGGTATCTATTGTCATTTTTGGTTTTGCCCTAGCAATTGTTAGATATTCGTATTCCTTAAAAGCCCTACATTCGTGCGGCAAATCTAATTTGGCACCATTCATTCCGTTTTTTGCAAGTGAGACAAGCATTTGAATGTGTTTTCGCTCGATATCACTTGTTACACCTAGTTTTGCAAAAGCGTTGTACAAAACGCGTGATATAATAGAGGCGTTGTAAATAAAATATGTCAAAGGCAATTTTACCAAATTGTCTTTTACCACCATACCACCCAAATCGACCATAGTGTTGATATAGTCATCATCTTGACGGCAAATAGCACCAAATTCGGCCAAGGCTTGCTCGACATTTGGCCAAACTAGTCTTAAATCAGGAAAAACTTTGTTGCGAATAAGGTTTCGCGAAAAAACTGTTGTGTGGTTTGTTTCGTCATCTACATAAGGAATTTGATTTTCATAAACATATTGCATAACTTCGGCTTTTGGGGTATCAAGAAATGGTCTAACATAATAATTATCTCTTACAAATCTCATTCCGCTTGCACCATTTAGCCCTGTTCCTCTTAAGATGTGCATAAGCACGGTTTCGGCCTGATCGGATTGATGATGAGCAATTGCAAGTTTATCAATAAATTGTTTTTCTTTTAGATTTTCAAAAATGCCATATCTTCCTTCTCGACAAGCCTCTTCTATGGTTTGCCCTTTTTTTCTAGCAAGTGATAATGCTTCAATCTTAAATTTGTAAAACCTGATGCCATGTTCACGACAATATGAGGCAACAAACTCTTGGTCATGAAGGTCGTTTTCTCTTGTGTTGTGGTTTACATGAATGGCAACGATTTCTATATCAAATTTTTATCTGTTTGTATTCAAA
>JAFTCZ010000019.1 GCA_017454425.1 Clostridia bacterium
AAAAAGTGCATTAAAATTGTATACAAAAAGTGTGGTGCACTTTTTTATTTGCTCTTCGTTTGCTTTTACCTTTTCGAGTTCGGCAAAGTCATAATCGTCAATTGTCCACAGCAATTTATAACACTCTTTTGAAACATCAATTGCATCAAACCCCGCGTGACTTTTACAAATTAATGCACCACTGTTTAGGTCTAAACACAAATTTGTTTCAAACTTTTTCCCACAAGTTTTGCAACTATCTAGGTTAAGCGCATAACCCATATTTACAAAAAACTGCAAACAAAACTTTGCAAACACAACCCCTGCATTTAAGTTGTTGCCACAAAGTCCACCAAGTGCACGAACAAGCGAAACAAACAGCCCAACATTTGGCTCTTTGTATGCTGTTGTATAAATCATTTCAAGCATGGCGCTTGCATAAATCATTTTGTCATAATCTTGTGTGATTGCAAAAAAACTTTCAATTTCACTTGCGTTTGTGCAAGTTAAAATATCACCATTGCCTGTCATGCTAAACTCGGCAAAACACATTGGTTGAGTGGCAAATTTGAGTTTTGATTTTTGTTGTCTAACACCACGCAAAGAAGCACTTATTACACCTTTTTCGGCTGTAAAGATGGTGATAAGTTTATCTTTTTCTTTTAAGTCAATCGCCCTTAACACCACGCCTTTTAGTATATAATCTTGCAATATTATCTCCTTGTTGCAATCGGCTGTAAAAAAGGTAAGCACCAATCTCACCCGATTCGCAAAAATTATTCCATGCTATGTCTATTATTTTTTGACGATATAATTTTTCTTTTAATTCTTTGTCCTTCATAAAAACACCTCAGTTTTATTATGCGGACAAAAATTTTTATTATGTACTATGCATTAAAAATCTTGGTTGTCATAGCCCAAACTTTGCATACTATCTATTTTGTTTCTCCAATTTGGTTCAACCTTTACAAATAATTCCAAAAATACTGGGCTTTCCAAAAATTTTTGCATTGCTTCACGGCTTGCGGTTCCAAGCTTTTTTAACATGCTTCCGTTTTTGCCAATTATGATAGATTTGTGTGCTTGCTTTTCGCAATAAATTGTTGCATCAATATGCGTTGTTTTTGATGAAGTATCTAGTTTTGTTATCACAATGGCAACACCGTGTGGTATTTCATCATTTAACAGCCACAACATCTTCTCTCTTATTATCTCGGACAAAACAAAACTTGTTGGTTTATCAACATACATATCATCAGGATAATATTTTATTGTGTCACTAAGGTGTGGCACAATACCATCAATTAATGCCTCAAGATTTTTGTGTTTTAATCCCGAAACACCATAAACGGCAAAAAGATTTGGAATTTTATTTAGTGCTTCAAGCCTTGGGTAAATGCTTTGGGGGCCAGTAAGGTCAATTTTATTTACAACTGCAATAACCTTATAATTGTTTTGACAATATTTTGTTAGGCGTTCTAGGTCTTTTGCATCAAAATCTTTGCTTCCGTCCAAAACATAAAGCATAAGGTCAATGTCTTTTGTTGCGCTATCTATGTTTTTTTGCATATATTTGTCTAAATTGTTTTTGCTGTTGTGTATGCCAGGAGTGTCAATAAAAATAATTTGATAATCTTTGTTATTAAGCACTCCCAAAACATTTGTGCGGGTGGTTTGAGATTTTGGCGAAACAATACTTACCTTTTGCCCCACTAATGCATTAACAAGTGTTGATTTACCTACATTGGGCTGACCAACTACTGCAACAAAACCTGACTTAAAACTCATATTTCCCCTCTTGTTATTTTTCACGAGAATATGGCAACAACTCTTGCACATCAAACTGTTCGGTTTTGTCTTGAGTGGCCACAATAATCTGTGTACGATTGTTAAATTCTTTAATAAGTTGACGCTCGGCTCCTGTTGGATATGGCATAAAATTTTGGCTGTAAATTGCAATGGCCATAATTTGCGAAGTACCCTCACTAACTGCCTTTGAAATGGCAACTTCTACCGCACCAAGGCTGCCTGTAAGTGTGCAAAGTTCTATATTGCAACCACCATATATCATACCATTTTGTGTTAACACACACGCGCCTATTGGATTGTCAGAATACGGACAATAAGCATTCTCTGCAAAATCTTTTGCTTTTTCCACCAAGCGTTCGTATGCCAATTTGTCCATAATTTGCTCCTTCGTAAAATAATTATCTACTGCATTTTAATAATTTATCTAATTGGGCACAAATAGTTTCTTCGTGCTCTTTCATAATTTTGCGGTCTTCATCTTGCTCGTGGTCATATCCCAAAACATGTAACATACCATGACAAAAAAGTTCTACTGCCTCACGATACATCGTGTGGCCCCACTCTTTTGCTTGCTCACGCGCTATCTCGTCACAAATAAAGATTTCGCCTATATATATTGTGTGATTTACCTTGTCATAATCTAGTGGGAAATTCTTTTTATTTAGTTTTTTGAATTCCGGATTGTCAATCAACCTAAAACTAATAACATCTGTTGGTTTGTCAACATGTCTGTGTGTGTTGTTAATTTCTTGCATTTCATCAGCACCAACAAAAAACACACCAACACTTATGTGCCAAGTTGGTTGACGCTGTTCTTTAAGAATATATTTCCCTACTTTTCCCAATATTTTTGCATTTGGTAGTATTGACTGAGTTTTGTTAGTTAAAATAACTTTCATTTTTTTTCTCCTATGTGACAAGATTTTCACTCTTTGCATAATACGACACAAAATAAACATCACCTACATGCGCAATAGTATATTTTTCTTCCAAAATATTTTGTTCTTCTATTGTGCATAATACATTTTCTTTGGCTTGCATTTTTAATGAATCCAAATTGTCTTCAAAGTTTGAATGCATCATAGTAGGCTGAGTTTGAACATAATGTGTTTTAATAAGTTTTATTGGCAATCCAAGTTTTGTAAGATAAACAACTTCTTGTTGGGTTAAATAATGCTGATAAGGCACATCTTGCTTGCTGCATTCAATGTTGTTATTCAAAAACTGCATTACTGTGCATACTATCTCTTCTCCTGTTGGCACATATTGTATGCTGTCTTCGCAAAACTTAATGGTGCTACTTTGCCAGCAATAAATGTATGCCTCGCCTTTTGCTTCGCATGAGATAGTATTGCCATCTTTGTCAATAAAATAATCTGCAATTATTGGCTGCCCGGCTGTTACATAACTATTAACTCCCACAAGGGGCGTGCCTTGCGTAACAAACAAACGAGAAACAAGGCCACTTTTGGTTGCAAGTATTGGGCCACTATG
>JAFTCZ010000020.1 GCA_017454425.1 Clostridia bacterium
AACAAAAAAGACTTAGCAAATTGCTAGGTCTTTTTTATTTATTCTTATATTCTTTTATAAATTTGGCATATTTATCTAACATACGATGCATACCATAATCGTCCTTTCGCACAAGTTTGTGCGCCTCGTCCACTGTCACCCACTTAATTTCTATTGATTCGTTGGATATGTGGCTGTCTGCTTTGTTTACTATATACAAATAATTAATGTCATAATGATAGTGTGCTGGCTCACCCTTGTTTACGCTGTCGGATATGTATTGCACATCTACATCAAAAATATTGTTTGTGTTGTAGACAAAATCTTTTATTCCAGACTCTTCAAACACTTCGCGCAGACTCACCCTCTTAATATCACTATCGCCGTCTGCGTGGCCGCCAAACTGTATCCACATACCGGACTTTTTGTGATGATTTAACAGCACATTTCCTTGCATATCCCCCACCAGGCCACCTGCTGTCATATGACCAGATAGGTTTATGCGCCAAAAAGCATCTTTGTTGGTTTGCAAAAATGCAATAGTTTTTGCCACATTTTGTCTTTCTGTTTGGTCATATGGCACATAGTTTTGCAATTCTTTTATCAAATCAAACATAAATATTCTTCCTTTATAAGATTATACATTTTGTATTTCAAAATGACAAACTATATTTCAACCTTTTTGTCGTGTTCTACAACAAAAAAAAGAGGTTGCCCTCTTTTTATTTTAGTTTGGATAATGATTGTTTTAGGTTTGCCAATTTGTCGTTGTTTTCGGCAAGTTCTTTTTTGTATTTTTCGATAACCGCCCCCGGTGCACGAGCAACAAAGCCGGCGTTAGATAATATGCCCTCTAGTTTTTGGATGTCACTGTTTACTTTTGTTATCTCGGCATTAAGGCGTGCTTTTTCTGCCGTAATGTCAACAATCTCATCGCCGTGCAGATAAACAAGATAATATGGTGTTGAGATTAACATATCTTGCGGATTATTTGGCTTAGTTGTAATCTCGGTTATTTTTGTTTGTGTAAGCGTCTGCAGATATGTTATGTTCTCTTGCAAATTGTCTTTTGTTTTGCGTACCAAAATGTTGGCATTTAACACCTTTTTTGCATCCACCTTGTATGTTGTGCGAATTTCACGGATGTTGTGCGTAAGTTCCATAATTGAGTCCATTTGTTCACACTCTTTTATAAAGTTCCATTCTTTATTTGCCTGTGGATAATCTGCAAGCATTATGCTTTCGCCAAAAATGTTGGTATATATCTCTTCGGTTACAAAAGGAATGTAAGGATGAAGCATTTTTAAGATTGCACCCAAAACATATTTTAATACACTTGCGGTTGTGTTGACAACATCACTATCTTGTGACTGCATGTTTGGTTTTGAAAATTCTATATAATAGTCACAGAATGTCAACCATGCAAAGTCATGAATTTCGTTTAACGCAAGATTTGCGTTATAATTATCCGTAAGTTTTGTTACCTTTAAGATAACTTCATTAAGTTTTGTTAATATCCACTTGTCAGCAAGTTGAAGTTTACGCTTGTTTAGGTCTTTTATTGTTTTGCCGTTTAGGTTCATTTCTACAAAACGGCTTGCATTCCAAATTTTGTTTATAAATTTGCGCGCATTTTCAAGTGATGTGGTGCCAAAGCGCGAATCGGTCTCGAGTGCGGTGCCGTACAACAAGGCAAAGCGCAAGGCATCTGTGCCATATTCTTTTATTACATCTTGTGGCTCAATTCCGTTGCCAAGATTTTTTGACATTTTTCGGCCTTGGTCGTCAACCACAAGACCTGTTGTGATGCAGTTGTAAAATGGCACAACCCCCTCAAAGTCTATGCACATAAACAGCATGCGGGCAATCCAAAAAGTGATAATATCTCGCGCTGTTACCACAAGGTCAAACGGATAATATGTGTCAAAACCTTTACTATGTTCTGGCCAATTAAGTGTAGATATTGGCCAAATGCCGCTACTAAACCAAGTGTCCAATACATCTGGGTCTTGGTGATTGTCACTACTTTTGCATTTTGGGCAAGGAGTGTTTTGCTCGGCTGCATACATATGCCCACAATTGTGACAATAATAAACTGGTATGCGGTGCCCCGTCCACAATTGACGAGATATGCACCAATCTTGAATGTCATTAAGCCAAGTGTAAAGTTTTGCTTTTACAAAATCTGGTTGAATGTTAACTTCGTTGTTGTCGATATGTTTTTTGGTTTCTTTTGCAATCTTTTGCATACTTACAAACCATTGTTCGGTTATTAGGCTTTCGATTGGTGTTTTGCATCTCTCACAACAACCAACATTGTGCAAATAATCTTCGGCCTTAACAAGAAGTCCTGTTTTGTCAAGATAGTCAGCCACTTTCTCTCGTGCCTCTTGACCTTTTAGGCCCTCAAATTGTCCACACAGTTCATTTAACGAACCATCTTTGTTAATAACTTGCAAAAAGCCCAAATTGTGTTTTTTGCCCAATTCATAGTCATTGATGTCGTGACTTGGCGTAACTTTTAATGCCCCCGTACCAAAACTAATATCTACATATTCGTCTGCAATAACTGGTATTTTTTTGTTTACTATTGGCAAAACGACTTGCTTGCCAATAAACTTTTTGTATCTGTCATCGTTTGGGTTGACGGCAACGGCCAAATCACCAAATAATGTCTCGGGACGCGTGGTGGCAACAGTAAGATAATTATCTCCATTAAGAATTGCCATGCCGTCATCTTCAACAACAAAATATTTGATATAATATAGCTTTGCTTGTTTTGAGTGATATTCTACCTCAATATCTGATATTGATGTGTTGCAGTTTGGGCACCAGTTGGTCAGCCTTTCGCCACGATAGATATATCCTTTTTTCCACCACTCGACAAAAGCGTGCGTTACGGCACGATTGCGTGTTTCGTCACGGGTAAACGCCAGTTTGTCCCAGTCGGCCATGATGCCAAGGCTTTTGAGTTGCTCAACAATAAACCCGCCATATTCTTTGTACCACGCTTGCATCTCGGCCTCAAACTCTTCACGCGTAAGGTCTTCTTTTTTGCGGCCTTGTTTTGCAAGTTTTGCAACAACCTTTGCCTCGGTTGCAATGGCGGCGTGGTCGGTGCCCGGCAACCACTCGACATTAAAACCATTAAGGCGTTTGTATCTTGCATAAACATCAGGCAAAGTGTGATTCATGGCATGGCCAACATGCAAATGCCCTGTGATGTTTGGTGGCGGCATAAGTATGCTGTACTTTGGCCTAGCGTCATCTGGGCTGCTGGCAAAGTATTTTTGTTTTAGCCAATTTTCATAAATTCGCTTTTCAAAATCTTTTGGATTGTAGGTTTTGTCCATCATTTTATTTTACCTCAAAATAAATAGTAAAAAATTATATAATTTTTTTGAACTTTTGTCAATACAAAATATTTGGTACTATGCAAATAAAAAAGAGGTGCAAATTGCACTTCTTTTATTCTCTATTCTCTATCCCTAGTATTGCACAGGTTGCGCGCCACAGCCTGCGGCGGTTGAACGGATTGAGGGCATATTCACTTGGCATAAGCGGCCTATAATTGTGATAAAGCATAACTTTTGGTGGCAAATGTGGTGCCGTGATAAGATATAACACCGTCTCTACCGCCTGAAGCATAGGCAGTGCTTTGCGGTCTTTTATTTTGTCAATCAGCCCAAAAATTCCTCGGCGTTTGCTGTGAGTATGTGCAATGCCCGGATAAACACAATAGGCACAAATGTTTGTGTCCCTAAATTCTTCGTTAAACTGCATTGCGTACATAAGGTCGGCAAGTTTTGAATATTCAAACATTCGCCTAGGGTCGCGCGAATTTTGAATTTCTGCATAATCTAATTTTTGCTTTTGCGTTGGCTGGGTTGTGGTTGTTATTATGCGGGCACTATTGCTTTTGTTTAGAAATGGCAAAAACAAATGATTAAGCATAAACACAGCAAGATAGTTTGTTGCCCATTGTATTTCGTGGCGTTCGTAAGTGTGCTGAATTTCGTTTGGGTGCTGGGTGGCGTTGTGGTAAATTACATCAATGTGTTTTATGCCCCTATCCTTAAGCCTTGACATCACCTCGTTTGCAATTATTCGAACTTGTGACATAACTGACAAATCACCAAGAACAACTGAGATGTCTGCTTTTGTTTGATCGCGTGGCATATTTTCGAGTGCGGCCTTACAAACCGCTGGGTCACGACCAATAAGCATTATTACACAATCGGTTTTTGCAAGTTTGTACAATACCTCAAGCCCCATGCCACTTGTAACCCCCGTAAGCACAATTACGCGTTTTTCAGGAAGATAGGTTTGTGCCACGGGTTTTTGTAAAGGTTTTGTTTTTTGTGTTGATTTTTGTGCAACACGGGTTTTTGTGCCTTTTGTTTTTGTTGTGACCATTTTACCTCCTGTTTTTGTTTTATGGTGCGTTGTTGTATACAATTTCAATAATATCTAACATAGATTTTGTTTTTAGATAATCCCATGCTGAGCCAGACTTGACAATACCTTTGCTTGTTAGCATTGCATCTGTTATTATGCCTTTTTGGTTTAACACTTCAATCGTTGTGTCGGCAACATTAACATTTATTTCATCAAGAGTACCAACAGTAAGTGTGTTGTAGTTTGTAACTAATGATAAAATGCCTGTTGTTGGTTGTGGCAATATAAGTGACAAACTCATGCCGTTTACAACACTTGAAATACTTGCAGAAGGGTCGCTTCCAAACAAATCTCCTACTGTTAGGTTTCTTAAGATATAGTTGCTCATGGTTTCGGCTGTTGTGTCAACGCCCAACAATTGCCCAAGTGTTTGGGTGCTGGCAGCCAATTTTGTTTTTACAATAGTGTCGGCATCTGTAAATAATTCTTTTACCTTGATTGTGCTGATTATTCCGTTTATGCCACTTGTATCACTCATATTTAATAAATCACCAAGTGTCATTTCACTACTTTCTAACGCGTCTGTGATTGCTGCGTTTGGTGTATCTAATAATGCCTTAACTGTTATTCCACTAATAATACCATTAATGCCGTTTGTGTCGGTAATATTAAGCAGGGTTGCAAGTGTAACAAGATTGTCGTCCGCATCATATTCAAGTGCATGTGTTATTGCATCTCCACCATTTGTTAACAAATCTTTCAGCTCGACATTTGCAATAAGGTTTAGTATTGAGTTGTCTGTTGTGCCAATAAGGTTTCCAAGAGTGCCAAGTTTTTCGAATATTGCAGTAGGAATATCATCACTTGTCATTATTTCATTAATGGTTAGTGAAGAAATATCAAGTAGTGCCGTGCTCGAACCTTCTATTCCCAACTTCTTTGCCCAAGTAAGATCGTTGTAACCATTTGTAAATGCGGTAGTAGTTGCTGCTGTTTGCAATTCTTTTAGATATCCGCCCAATTCTTCAATGTTTTGATTGCCAAACAGTGTAAGAAGTGGTTGATGTGTGCTGTCTATCAACTCAAGTACGGTCATATTTTGCTGTGAACTAGAAAGTGTTGTGCGTGCAAGTTGTGTTGATGTTAAAATTTGATTTACTTTTAGGTTTAATATTGCTTCATCAAGTTTTGAGATATATGTGTCACGAAGTGTGCTAAATTGTGGGTGGCTTGTAAAGAAATCATCTCCCATAGCGTTGCCCAAAGTTATGAAGTCACCAAGGTACAAGCCCTCAAGATAGTCAATCATGTGGTTTAGGTTAGTAGCATTAAACTCATCAGTTTGCGTAAAGTCAAAATCTGACAAATCTAATAAGTTGTTTAATATTTGACCTGTTATGTTGTTTAGCAAATCATCAGTCGTAACTGTTTGTACTTTTAGGGCACGCAAGCCGTCATACATTGCATCATCAGGAATAACACTAAGGCCTGCTGCCTCGACAAGTTTTGCAATAGTTAGGTTGTCTGCACCATAATAATCGGTAAGAACATTTTTTGCTTGTGTTATTGTAAGGTCAGAAAGTTTTTTCTTGGTTGAACCAATTGTATAAATAGGGTCAACAAAGGCTGGATAACCCATATCTTCTATTGTTGTTTGCATGTTTGCAGTAGATAATATTTGCCCTACTGTCACATGGTCATACAAAACATCAACAACACTGTCAACAAGTTGATTCATGTTGTTTATTGCTTCCATAACCTCAATATCGCGTATCGCGGTTGTTCGGCCCTTAAAGGTGATGATTGTGTCTTGTGCATACAAATAACTAATGTCAATGTCCGTGCCCGGAACTTTTTCGGGAAGTTTGATACCAACTTTTGTTTCAAGCTCTCCTATCTTCATGTGCACATAACTATTCTTTAAGTCAAGGCCAAGTGCAACAAGGTCTTTTACTGTCTTTTTATTAACATCACCTTCAATTGGCAATTGAATTCCTAACAAACTTTCAATTTGTTGCACATTTACGCAAAAATACACATATGCTCCACCGCCTCCCACAAGAAGCACCAAGAAAATTATTGCACAAAAAAATCCTGCAAAAAAAGTTCCGCAACCACCTTTCTTTTTTACAATGACTTTTTCGCCATCTTTTGAAACTTGCTGTTTTGCCATATTAATACCCCTATTTTAGTTTTTTATTTTGTCCATCACAAAATCGTAAACATCGCCAAATTCGACCATAGTCTTAAAGCCCAAAAGTTTGCTTGATATTTCAACCGGCTTTTTAATAAGTTCGGCTTCGCTTGATGCAAAATCTCGGCCCACCACAATTCGTATTGGTGCACCCAACAAATCTGCATCAGAAAGCATAACACCCATACTAACTTTTCGGTCATCAACAATTACATCTATTCCTGCATCTTTTAGGGCTTCTTCTAGTTCTAACCCTGCGGTTAACATATCTTTATCTTTTGCGTTAAGTACACAAATATGTACCTTAAAAGGCGCAACTTCCATTGGCCAAATTATGCCCTTGTCGTCATGATTAACTTCGATAATGCTAGGTATTGCACGAGTGATGCCTATGCCATAACACCCCATATAAGGTGTTTTTGATTTACCGTCACTGTCAATATATTTCATATTCATGGTTGTGGTATATTTTGTATCTAGTTCAAAAATGTTTCCAATTTCTACACCCTTATCTAGTGTAATAACACCTTTGCCACAAGTGCACGCATCACCCTCTTTAACTTTGCGAATGTCAACATATTCTACATTAAAGTTAACATCTCGGGCAAAATCGACACCAACAAGATGTTGTCCGTCTTTGTTTGCACCACACACAAGGTTGTGCTCGTTCTCAAGACTTTTATCTACAACAATTTTATATTCCTTCGAATTTGGGTCAAGCCCAACAAGCCCAACCGAACCTGCGTGCATTTTTTTCAAAAATTTTTCATCAGCATCAATAAGTTCACTTCCACAATAGTTTGCAAGTTTGCATTCTTCTATATCATAATCACCACGAATAAATGCAATAACATGTCCGCCATTTTTTAAGCCAAAAATTACTGCCTTTGCAAAATCTTGTGGCACATTGCCAGTGATTAAACAAACATCTTCAACGGTAAAACAGTTTGGTGTGTCAATACTTTTTATTGGCATTTGAGGTTTGCCCGAAGGTTTGACAATACTGTGCGCTACTTCGCTGTTTGCATAATAACCACAAGCATCACAATGTGCAATAACATCTTCACCCGCCGGACACAAAAGCGTAAACTCGTGCGAAATTTTTCCGCCCATCATGCCGTTGTCACCTTCTACGGCAACTGCCTGCCCCATGCCAAGACGGGCATATATACGATAATATGCTTGTTTTACTTTGTCATAGTATGCGTGCAAATCTTCTTTTGAGGTATGAAAAGAATAAGCATCTTTCATTACAAACTCGCGCACACGAATAAGCCCGTTTCGGGGGCGGGGCTCGTCACGAAATTTTGTTTGAATTTGATAAAGACAGAATGGATATTGTGAATAACTTGTTGCACTAGCGCGTGCAACATCTACGCATGGCTCTTCATGCGTCATACCCAGCACCATATCTTTTTGGTTGCGATCCTTAAACCTAAACATCTCACTACCAATGCTTTGATATCTACCACTTTCTTGCCACATTTCTTTTGGCATCATGTTTGGCATTAAAATTTCTTGAGCATCAATTTTGTCCATCTCTTCACGCACAATTTTTTCGATATTGTGCAATACTTTTAATGCTGGCGCAAGCAAGGTGTAAACTCCGTTTGTTACATGGCGAATATATCCACCACGAACCAAATATTCGTGACTAATAAGATTGCAGTCACTAGGCTTGTCCTTAAATCTTTCGCCTATTAATTTTGACATTTTCATAAATTTTGCTTCCCTTTTTGATTGTCATATTTTAATAAAATTATGGCATCTTAAAGTGCTTTTGTCAATTATATATTAAATATATAATTCTTAAATTTCTTGTACATATTTTTGTTACTATATTTACAAAGAAATTTTTATATGCTAAAATACAAAAAACAGATGAGGATAAATAATGGCAACACTAAAAGAAACAAGACAAGAAAACAAAACAAAAACCCTTGCAAAATCTCAAGTAAAACAAAGAGGTAAACATGCGTAAAATATCTGTTGTTTGTGTTGGAAAATTAAAAGAAAAATATTGGCAAGCGGCTGTGGCGGAATATGCAAAAAGAATATCGCGTTTTGCCGAACTAACCATACACGAAATAGATGAAAGCAAAATAGTAGATACATCACCAGCTCTTGTTTTGCAAGCACTAGACAGCGAAGCACAAAAAATTAAGAGTATTGTTCAAAACAAAATTGTTATACCGTTGTGTATTGAAGGCAAACAGCAAGACAGTGTGCAATTTAGCAAAACTATCACCGATTTAACAGATAAGGGTGAATTGTGTTTTGTTATTGGCAGCAGTTATGGCTTGTCAGACAAAATAAAACACTTGGGAACACCTCTTTCTTTTGGCAAAATAACCCTTCCTCATCAACTTATGCGTGTTGTGTTGCTAGAACAAATTTATCGCGCTTTTACCATTCAAAACAACATCACTTATCACAAATAAATAGTACTATGCACTAAAAATTGTGGTGCATAGTACTTGTTTTTGGTATGCATAGTATTAATTTTTTGTATTTTTATGCTTATTATTTATCAATTTTACAATACTATGCACAAACAAAAAAGGCCACTTTTTGTGGTCTTTTTTACATACCAATTTCGCCAGGGTTTTGTGGTGGGTTTTTGCTTGGTTCACCTGTTATTATGCACTCGGTTGTAAGCAAAGTGCTAGATACGCTTGCGGCATTTTGTAATGCACTGCGCGTAACTTTTGTTGGGTCAATAATTCCGCTTTGCACCATGTTAACATATTCGTTTGTTAATGCATCATAACCTACCATATAATCTTTGTTGCCAAGCACATTGTTAATAACAGCACTCGAGTCAACCCCTGCGTTGTTTGCAATTTGCCTTATTGGGCTGTACAAACAAGACTCGATAATACGCGCACCTATTTGCTCATCACCAGAAAGTGTAGAAACAAGTTTTTGCACCTCAGGCACAGCACGAAGAAGTGCCACACCACCGCCTGCAACAATTCCTTCTTCTACTGCGGCCCTTGTGGCAGCAAGTGCGTCATCTATGCGAAGCTTCTTTTCTTTCATTTCCACTTCGGTTGCGCTTCCCACCTTAATGACAGCAACACCACCACTAAGTTTGGCTAGTCGTTCTTGAAGTTTTTCTTTGTCATAATCGCTCTTGCATTCGGCAATTTGTTGTTTTATTGCCTTAATACGCTCACCCAAAACTGAGGCATCACCATTTCCGCCAACAATTGTTGTATTGTCTTTTGTCACAACAACTTGGTGCGCACTTCCCAGATCTTCTAGGGTTGCGCTATCTAATTTGCGCCCCAATTCTTCGCTAATTACACGACCACCAGTAAGTATTGCAATATCCTCAAGCATGGCCTTGCGGCGGTCACCAAAGCCCGGTGCCTTTACCGCAACACAAGTGAATGTGCCCCTTAGTTTGTTAATAATTAATGTTGCCAAGGCTTCGCCTTCGATATCGTCGGCAATAATAAGAAGTTTTCGGCCAGATTTTACAACCTGTTCTAATAGTTGCAAAATTTCTTGTGTGTTTGTGATTTTTTTGTCAGTCATCAAGATAAGGGCATCATCAAGTACTGCTTCCATTTTTTCGTTATTGGTTGCCATATAACTGCTTGCATATCCGCGGTCAAATTGCATACCTTCTACTACATCTAAAGATGTTTCCATGGTTTTGCTTTCTTCTACGGTAATAACCCCGTCTTTGCCAACTTTTTGCATTGCAAGACTTATTAGTTTGCCTACATCTTCGTCACCAGCACTTATGCTTGCAACTTGACGAATTGAGTTTTCATCTTGAATAGGTTGAGAAACACTTTTTAAGTATTTTACAACAACCTCAACAGCCTTTTTTATGCCTTTTTTTAATATAACAGGATTTGCACCATTGTTTAGGGCTTTTATTCCTTCATTTGTTATCGCCTGTGCAAGCACTGCAGCAGTTGTTGTTCCGTCACCCGCAACATCATTGGTTTTTATGCTAACTTCTTTTACAATTTGCGCACCCATGTTTTCGTATGGGTCATTTAGTTCTATTTCTTTTGCAATAGTCACACCGTCATTGGTAATAAGAGGTGTTTGATATTGTCTATCAAGCACAACATTGCGCCCTTTGGGGCCAAGTGTAACTTTTACTGCATCTGCAAGAACATTTACCCCACGCTCGAGGCATGCCCTGGCCTCGGTTCCTGATTTTATTAATTTTGCCATAATATCACCTCTTAATCTTTTAATTTTGCAAGAACATCGCTTTGTCTTAAGATAATATATTCTTGTCCATCTAGTTTGAATTGATTGCCTGCATATTTTGGATATAAAATTTTATCGCCTACGCTTACTTGCATGACAATTTCGTGCCCATCAACAACTCCGCCAGCACCAACTGCCACAACAGTTGCAATTTGTGGACGCTCTTTTTCGGCATCAGCCAATATTATACCACTTGCGGTCATTGTTTCGGCCTCTTGTTGTTTGACAACAATTCTATCAAATAAAGGTTGTATGTTCATTTCTTTCTCCTCAAATCTTTTTGATTATATTAATTTTAGCACAGATTTTTGCATTTGTGTCAATAGTTGTTCGCTTTTTTTGTATTTTTTTAAGTTTTTTATCATAAATTGATATAAAACATGAAAAAATCACCTTATAATTACTTAAAAATTAGTACTCACCCACATTTTTCGGTCAAACAAAAAATACAAATCTTTGTTCGTGTTATAATTTTTATCATATCAATTGTTTTTTGTGTCGTTTTGCTGTCTTTTGCTTTTGGAATATCTTTTTTCGAATGTCGACACAACACTTTTTTGTCTTGTGATTATTATATAGTTTATGCAACACCCCAAGAACAAAATTTAGAAAGTGCCACCCAACTATCCGAACAATTAAAAACGCGCGGGGCTGGCGGAAATGTTTTTGAGCTGGACCAAAAATACTGTGTTGCATTATCCATTTATAAAAATAATGAGGACGCAAATTTAATAATAGAAAATCTTAAAAATCAAAATATTGATTGCAATTTAATAAAAACTTCTATAACAGCAAAAGCAGCAAACTTAAATCAAAGCCAAAAAAATGATTTTGTTAAATTGTTTAATTTTAATGTGCATATCATTGACCAAATATTAACAAACATCGAAAAACTTGAACAAAATAAAACAACCGATGTTGATGTGCGCATAAACATTTTTACTTTTTACACTCAATATCAAAATATTTCCATTAAATACAAAACCTTAAATGATGGTGTTTTTGAAACATATCTAAATAAAATGTCAAATATTGAAAGTTTGTTGTATTTGTTGTCACAAGAAAACCGCAACAGTGTTGTTAAATATGTTTGTGTTGTACGAAACTTTTTATTTCGTATCATTGAAGAGTTAAAATAAAAAAGAGGGTGCCCTCTTTTATCTCGCCAACTGTGCACGCATTTGCTCACGCAGTTTTGCATCTATCCTTCTTATGTCATTATCTGCCATCAACAATTTGTTGGCGCGAATATTACTTACAATATCATTTGCTGTTTTTGTCATATACAAACTCCGTACTCAATATGGTTTATTATATCACAAAAAACAATTTTAGTCAAACATATCAAATAATCTTTAATACCAAAAAGAATTTTAACAGCACTAGACAAACACTAATTTTTGTTGTATAATTTTTTATTATGCGACTGTGGCGGAATTGGCAGACGCGCACGGTTCAGGTCCGTGTGGGAAACCATGAAGGTTCAAATCCTTTCAGTCGCACCAAAAAAAGCAAACTCGCGTTTTGGGGTTTGTTTTTTTTCTTAGTTTATCAAAAAAACTTGCAAAAAGATATATCAAGGTTTTGCACATAATAAAACTGCATTTTTGTTTGACAATGGATTATATATATATTAAAATGAATTATACTAAAATAGGAGTTTTTAATGGAAGAGAATGACAATTTGACACAGACTCAGCCCGAGATTGCCGAGCCTAATGCAGATGTTGGCACAACCGCTGAAGAACCCGCTTCTGATGTTACCCCAGCCCCACAGGCCGAAGTTGTGCAAACATCTGTCGATTCCCCTGTTGTGCAAAAATCAATCTTTAATGAAGATGAGCCTATTGCCACACCTGGTGATGTTGCAAAAAAAATGCATACCGACCATTTTGCCGTCATAATGAACAAGCTTGCAATTTTTGCTATGATTGCATCAATTCTTATTATGATTGGACAAGTTGTTGCTTTTGTTGCAGCAGGTCTTGGAATATTCATTTTTCTCATGTTTTTGATTGTTATTACAGTTGGAACTATGGGTATTGTTTTGTTAGACCCAACAGTACAAAGATGGTGGGGATATATCCAGCATTTTGATGAAGTAACAGACAAAATCAAACAAGTTTTTGACTTTTTGTACATGATTTTACCTTACCTGGCAGCCGTTGGTATTGTTGGCGCTGTTATTTCACTTATTTGTTTTGGCACAAACAAAGCCTATGCGCACCCTACGCGTAAGGTAATGGCAATTATCTCTATTGTGGTATTAGTTTTTGCCTTTATATTTGGCTTGAGAGTAATGGGAGGTGCAGCATGAACAAATTATTATTAAAAGTAATGAATCCTCAACACAATGGCACCATTATTTATATTAACAACGAAATTGCAAAACCAACAAAAGATAAAAATGGTCACGAAACATATGAGTACGAGACAAGCGCCAATAGCGTAGATGTCAGCCTTTATAAATATCTTGAGGTAAACAGCGCCGCATATTTCTTTTGGCAAATATTATTTTATATTATCAGTATTTTTGGGCTTTTTGACAAGCGTCCTGATAAAGGGTGCGTAGTTCTTAAGTACCACGCAACTATTACCCTAAATGGTGGCACCGAAGTTGTTATGCGTGTAAACAAAAGTAAAAAAGATGTAACAGCCGTGCAACTAGAAACTGCAACCGAAGTCGTTGAACACGAAAATGTTAAAATGACCGACAAAAAAGCAAAGAAAAAACTTAAGGGACTAAAGGTAACAAAAATTGCCTTGTTTATTGCCTTTGTGGTGGGCCTAGCATTTTTGGCAACAAGCATTATGGGAGGATTGTAATTATGAAATTATTTGTAAAAAACAAATTTATATCTCTTGGCGGAAGTTCTTTTGTATTAGATGAAAACAACGAAAAAGTTTTTAGGGTTAAAGGAAAACTCTTTTCACCAACACGCAAGAAAAAAATTTATGACATGGACGGCGAATTGCAATACATTGTACGAAACAAATTTTGGAAATTGTTCAAAACCAGCACATTAATTTATGATGCAGATAATGATTTGGTTGGAAAATTAAGCAACAGTGACTTTGACTTTAAGAACAAGTTTGTGCTTGAAGGTGACAAAGATGATATCACAATTTCTGGTAACTTAATTCAATTTCCAAACATCAAACTTCAGGTTACAAAAAATGACAAGGTGATCGGTACAATCACAAAAGACTTTAACTTGTTTCGCGACACTTTTTCTATTGATGTAAATGAGATGGATGATGCAGCATTTTTGGTAGCACTTGTTATCTCTATCGACAATATTTGGGACAACAGAAATAGAACATAAATTTTAACAAAAGACAAAAAGGCACCACACGGTGTTTTTTTGTTTTTATTTTGAAAATTTTGTCAAAAATTTTAAGTTTGATTATTGACTTTTTGGCCCAAGTATTGCACAATGATTTTGATAACAAAAAAAATAACAAGAAAGGGGGTGCAAAAAGTGTTTAATAAAAGAAAAAAACAAAAAAAGGTTGTTGGTATCGAAAAAAATCTGCAAGGGTTGCAGCAAGCACACACACACGAAACAGCACTTGCGCAATCAATTGTGTTGATTGGCCCGCAAGATGTGGGCAAAAGTGTTTTGGCAAAAAATTTTGCAAGAAAATATGGTTTGTTGTATGTTAATATGCAAGAAGTAAGACATTGTGATATAGACATTCAAAAAATAAAAAGAAATGTTTCGTTGTACAATTTGTACAGCAAGCAATCAAAATTTCAGGACCGCAGCAGTGCCGCAAAAAGATATGCACAATATGCCGGTATCGAGCGTCACAATCTTGCCTTTCGAGAAGCTTTTCCTAATGTGCCAAACTACGAACTACTGGGTGCAAACAATGACAAACTATTTGAGATGTTAAAATACATACCTACTTTTGCAAAAGATGATATTTGCACACATGTATACAAACAACAATATGATGACTTAATTTTTGACCGCATCACACAATCTATTAACACTCCTTGCGTAATTGACATGACAACAAGTGGCCCAATAAGACTTACAAAAGAGTACAACAAACGCATACCTGTTTTGTTGGCCGAATATGATAGAACAAAATATAATGAATGCCAACCTTTGACCAATTATCTGCAGCGTTGCCAAATGGATATTAATGATGTATTGGCAGCACACGAAAAAGCTGACGCACAGTTTATTCACAACATAAAAAGTTATGGCAATGTTATTGCACTAGAATATCCACAAAACAAAACACCAAAACTAGACACAATAAACAGCCATTATCTAAACAGCGGACAATACGAAAAACTTGCACACAACAATATTATAACAGCCGACTTTATCTCAACCGACAGCAATGGCTGTAGTGTACTAGACAAACAAAAACTAACCGAGTGTATGGATATTATGGCAAGCATTGTTTATGACAACAACCCAGATATTTTTAAGGCCAAAAAAGAAATAGAATTGGCATTCTAAAAAATAAATACTATGCACACAGCATAGTATTGTTTTTTATTTATAAAACTTTTTGTTTACAAAAAAAATGAGGTTTACCTCATCTTTTTTGTTAATGTAGGGCTATCTGCTTTTTCGGCAGCAAGAATACCCTGCACAAATTGTCTTTGTTTTATTGTGTGCAAAGTTTCGGCATTGCATTTTTTGCAGTCATCTATCTTTTCTTGAACTTTTGCATCTCTTGCAAAGAAAGGTGCTAATATTGCATTTGCCTCTTTTATTGTTTTTACTTGCTTTAGTTGGTCAGCCACATAATAATCCTCAAGTCTTTTAACAGTAGCATTAAGAGTTGTTTGCAAGCCAACATTGTTGTTTACAAATTTATTGTTTTCAAATATGATTGATTCATAAATTTTTTTGTCTTTTGGGCTTTCCTCAAAAAAGTCTGGGCCCAAAGTTCTGCCTGCCACAAAATGCTTGCCATTGTCAAAAGGACGAATTTTGTATTGGCATATTGATAATAATTCGATAAAATCTTCAAAAGTGTCACGGTTTGCATGAGCCATAATTTCGTTGTTCATAATTATTTGCCTCACTTTTATTTGTTTGTCTATTATAACATACCCCCCACAAAAAGTAAATACTTTTATCCAAAATATTTGGCATATTCTATGTTGACAAAAATAATCATATAATAACACAGGAGGAAATCATGGAAAACAAAACAACTGTTGCCGAGCACAAAATAATTTGCGAAAATCGCAAAAAACTAATCATCACCGGGGTTGACAAAGTAGATAGCGCCAATCTAAACCAAATTGCACTACTAACAATGGGTGCTTGCCTTTATGTTTTGGGCAAAAATTTGCATGTACAAAAGCTTGATGTTGCAAGCGGACATATCGAAATTAATGGCGAAATAGA
>JAFTCZ010000003.1 GCA_017454425.1 Clostridia bacterium
CTGCAATGCAAAGACTAAAAGAAGCTGCCGAAAAAGCAAAAATTGACCTATCAGGTGCAATGAAGACAACAATTAGTCTTCCATTTATCTCAGCAGACGCAAATGGCCCAAAACACCTAGAGTTTGAGCTTAGTCGTGCAAAATTTGATGATATTACAAGTGACCTAGTAAAACAAACAATAGATCTTACACAAGCAGCCCTAAAAGATGCACAACTTTCAAAAGAGGACATTGCAAAGATTATTATGGTTGGTGGAAGTACTCGTATTCCTGCCGTATGTGACGCAGTAAAAGACTTTGCTGGCAAAGAAGGATTTAAGGGTATCAACCCAGATGAATGTGTTGCAATTGGTGCAGCAATCCAGGGTGGTGTTTTGGCAGGAGATGTCAAAGATGTATTGTTGCTTGATGTTACACCATTGTCACTTGGTATTGAGACCTTGGGTGGTGTATTTACAAAACTTATCGAGCGTAACACAACAATTCCTACAAAAAAATCTCAAGTATTCTCAACAGCAACAGACAATCAACCAGGCGTTGACATTCATGTATTGCAAGGTGAGCGTGAATTTGCAAGCGCAAACAAAACATTGGGCAGATTTAGCCTAAACGACATTCCACCTGCGCCAAGAGGTGTGCCACAAATTGAGGTTACATTTGATATTGACGCAAACGGAATTGTTCATGTATCTGCAAAAGACTTGGGCACAGGAAAAGAGCAAAGCATAGTAATAACAAGCAGCAGCAACATGAAAGAAGAAGAAATTAACCAAGCAATCAAAGATGCCGAAAAATATGCCGAAGAAGACAAAAAGCGCAGAGAAATTGTCGATGCCCGCAACAATGGTGAGGCAACAATATTTAGCCTAGAAAAATTGCTTCGTGACAATGGCGACAAAATTTCAGAAGAAGACAAAAAATCATTAGAAGAAGCAATTGCAACAGCAAAAGAAGAGCTTAAAAAAGATGACAAGGCAGCAATTGATGCAGCAATAGAAACACTTGCAAAAACAAGTGAGCCTGTTGTAACAAAATTGTATCAAGCAGCGGCCGAACAAGCAAAACAACAAGAAAAGCCTGATGTCGAAGTAAAAGACGCTGACGCAGAAAAGGCAGAATAATTATTAAGATTGGAGTAATAAAAAGTGGCAAAAGACTATTATGAGACACTTGGTGTTGATAAAAAGGCGAGTGCTAGTGAAATAAAAACAGCATATTATAAACTTGCAAAAAAATATCATCCCGACCTTAACAAAGGCAACCCCGAGGCCGCAGAAAAATTTAAGGAAATAAACGAGGCCTACGAGGTTTTGTCAGATGACACAAAGCGTTCAAACTATGACCAATTTGGCAGTGCCACTGGGCCAAATCCAAATGACTTTTTCCGTGGGGGCCAAAGTGGTGGCTTTAGCGGCTTTGGTGGCGGCTTTGAAGACATTTTTGGAAGTATTTTCTCAAACTTTGGCGGAATGAATCCAAATGCTGCACGCCGTGGAAATGACATAACAACCAAGGTGACACTTTCCTTTGAAGAAGCGGCAAAGGTGTAACCAAAAAGTTTAATATTGTTCGCACAGAAGAGTGTGTACATTGCCACGGAAGCGGTGCAAAAGATGGCACACAATTTAGCACTTGTACCGAATGTGGTGGAACAGGTCAAGTAAGATACACCCAAAATACATTGTTTGGCCGAGTTGTTAATCAGGGGCCTTGCAAAACATGTAATGGTACCGGAAAGATTGTAAAAGAAAAATGTACCGAATGTGGCGGAAAAGGCTTAAGAAGAGCCAATGTAACCATAACTGTTGATATTCCTGCAGGCATTGATGATGACCAAATTGTTACTTTGCGCGGAAATGGTGATGCAGGCGTGCGTGGTGGGCCAAGTGGTGATCTGCAAATTTTGATAAAAGTTAGCCCACACAAATTATTAACCCGAGATGGCTTTGATGTTTATCTTGATTTGCCAGTACCTTTTACAACAGCAATGTTGGGTGGAAAGGTTATTATTCCTAGCCTTGAGGGTAAGTTAGAATTAACAATTCCCGAAGGCACACAATCCGGAACAATGCTAAAACTTAAGGGTAAGGGCATAAAACACTTAAACAAATCTGTTTATGGTGACATGTTTATCAAAGTTATTGTTGAATTGCCAAAACTTAATGATAAGGCAAAAAAATCATTAATCAAAAAACTTGATGGTGAGTTTTCGGAAAATGATTATGCCAAATTCAAAAAGTTTAAGGATACAACCCAATCTTTATAACAACTGTCTGCAAAAAGCGATAGTACATGCTACCGCTTTTTGTTTTGATGTTCTAAAAAAATTGTTACCACTTATGAATATTTGATTATTCTTTGGCAATTTGATAAAATCTACTAATAAAATTGTTAGGAGAAAAAATGTTATCAAAAGTTAAAAGTTTGGGTTTGATAGGAATTGAAGGCTTTGATTTAACCATAGAGGCCGATTTGGGCAAAGGTTTGCCAAAATTTGAAATTGTTGGCTTGCCTGATGCAGCGCTAAAAGAAAGTAAAGAGCGTGTACACAGTGCAATACGCAATAGTGGCCTAAAATTTCCTATGGGGCACACAACTATTAATCTTGCCCCTGCAGATGTAAAAAAAGAAGGGCCAATGTATGATTTGCCAATTGCTCTTGCGCTTTTGATGGCACTAGAACAAATACCTACAAATAGTCTCGAAAAAACAGCAGTTTTTGGTGAACTTGCACTTGATGGAAGTGTACGAAAGGTAAATGGTGTTTTACCTTTGTTAATAACCGCACGAAACCTTGGTTATAAACGCATTATTATGCCAAAATATAACGAAAAGGAAGCAAGTTTTATTGACGGACTTGAGATTTATGCAATAACAAGTTTGTCAGAAGTTGTGTCGTTTTTGAATAAGCAAATAACCCTTTCTTGTGTTGTTAGTCGTTCTTTTGAAGATATCAAGCAAAATATAAAAACTTCGGACGATTTTTGTTATATTCGTGGACAATCAACGGCCAAACGCGCCATGGAAATTGCTGCGGCCGGAGGTCACAATATTATTATGATTGGCCCTCCTGGAGCAGGTAAAACTATGCTTGCAAAATGCATGCCATCAATTTTGCCAGATATGACCTTTGACGAGGCTCTTGAAGTTACAAAAATTCATAGCGTGGCCGGAACTTTGGACAACAATGTTGGCATAATTAGCACAAGGCCATTTCGAACTCCACATCACACAGCAACAGCAATTGCCTTGACAGGGGGTGGCCAAAAATCAAAACCCGGGGAGATTAGTTTGGCACATAATGGGGTGTTGTTTTTGGACGAATTGCCCGAATATAACCGAAAAACACTCGAAGTACTGCGACAACCACTTGAAGATGGCAAAATAACGGTTTCGCGTATTCGTGCAATCGTAGATTATCCTTCTGAGATTTTGTTGGTGGCAAGCATGAACCCTTGTCCTTGCGGACATTATGGCAGCAAAAACAATCAGTGCAAATGTACTTCAACTACAATTCACAAATATCTTGATAAATTATCAGGGCCATTGATGGATCGTATTGATTTGCATATTGAGGTGGACGGGGTTTCTTTTGATGAATTGCGCGCAAACGACAAATTAGAAGAATCAAGTGAAAGTATCAAACAGCGTGTAAATTTTGCACGGGCCATTCAGCGTAAAAGATTTGAAGGCACAAACATAAAATGTAATGCAAAAATGAACACTGCACAGGTAAATAAGTTTTGTGTATTAGATGAACAATCACAAAAGTTATTAAAAGATGCCTTCGAAAGGCTAAGTCTTACTGCAAGGGCGTACAACAGGATATTAAAGGTTGCACGCACAATTGCCGATCTTGATAACAGTCAAGACATTCAAATTCAGCATATTGCCGAGGCAATAGGGTATAGGTCACTTGATAAAAAATATTGGGTGTAATAATGAAAAAGATAGAATTTTATTTAACATTAGTTTTAAGTGAGTTAAGTTATGGCAAGCAAATGCAATTGTTAGAGAAATATTCCACAATAAACGAAATTGTAACAAACAGATATGATGCAAATATCAAGACAATTTTGTCTATCGAAGAATATCAAAGGCTTGTTGATGTTGCCACAAGTGGCAAGATAGCCCGACATCTAGACGGCATAAAACGCAATAATATTAGTTTAATTAGTCTAGAAGATGCACAATATCCCGAGTGTCTGCGAAATATTCACGAGCCACCAATTATGCTGTATTATAAGGGTGATATTAATATATTAAATACAGATTGCATTGCAATAGTTGGCTCGAGAGTGTGTACAACTTATGGAAGTGAACAAGCAAAAAAATTTGCAAAAGAATTGTCTCAGGCAGGTTTTACTATTGTTAGTGGTTTGGCCGAAGGTATTGATGCAAGTGCCCATATTGGTGCCCTAGAGGCAAAAGGCAAAACAATTGCAGTTATGGCTGGAGGGCTTAATAATATTTATCCTGCCATAAATGCAAACCTTGCCAAACAAATTATTGATAATGGTGGATTGTTAATTAGTGAAAACAAACCTTCATTTTTGCCAAAATCTTATTCATTTATTCAGCGCAACCGCATTATTGCAGGTTTGTCACAAGGCGTATTTTCGCCCGAAATGGGCCTAAAAAGCGGTGCCATGCATACTATCAACTTTGCTTTAGATGAAGGCAGGCAAGTCTTTGCCTTGCCTGGCAATGTAACAAGCAATGCCAGCAAAGGAACAAATAATTTAATTTGTACTTTGCAGGGTGCATGTGTCCTCGAGCCCGAGGATATTATTCAAAATTTTGAAGGTCATCAAAAACCACAAAAACGGGCACCAACACGCCCCATTACCGAACAATTGACAATTGAAGAGCAAATAATTGTAGATACATTAAAATTGCAAGACGCACATTTTGATGATTTAGCAAAAAAGACAGGACTAGAAACAAAAAAGTTAAATAGTTTGTTGACAATGATGGAAATTCGTGGTTTAATTAAAAAACTAGCCGGAAATTACTATGGTTTATAGGAGATAAAATGAAATTAGTAGTCATCGAAGGTCCCGGAAAGCGCGAGACTATTCAAAAATATTTAGGAAGCGATTATGAAGTTGTTGCCAGCAAGGGGCATGTAAGAGATTTGCCTGTACATACTCTTGGTGTTGACATTGAAAACAATTTCGAGCCAAAGTATGAACAAATGCCTGATAAAAAAGATGTTATCAAAACTCTTAAAAATAAGGCAAGCCGTGCAACACAAGTTTTGCTTGCAACTGACCCCGATCGCGAAGGTGAGGCAATTAGTTGGCATATTGCAAACATTTTGGAACTAAACCCAAAAGATAACATAAGAATAGAATTTAACGAAATTAGTAAAAATGCAATCAATCATGCATTAACACAACCAAGGCCGATAAATGATGATTTGGTTAATGCACAACAAGCTCGCAGAGTGCTTGACCGTATTGTTGGTTATAAACTATCACCAATTATCAGTCAAAAAATTCAGCCAAAACTTAGTGCTGGGCGTGTTCAGTCGGTTGCACTCGAGTTGGTTGTTGACCGCGAGAGAGAAATTCAAAACTTTAAGCCTGAAGAAAGTTGGGCAATAAATGCCGAATTATCGAAAACAGCGGGCAGTGATATTCATTTTAAGGCAATGCTTAATGCTTACAATGGCAAAAAATTAAAAATTGCAAACGCCGAACAAAAAGACAAAGTATTGGCTATTGTCAAGGACAAACCATGGTGTGTAAGTAGCATCAAGCGTAGTGTTACGCACACACATGCCCCAGCACCATATATTACTAGTACTATGCAACAAGATGCCTTAAACAAAGCGGGCATGAGCCTTAAACGCACAACCGCAGCCGCCCAAAACTTGTATGAGGGTGTCGAAGTAAAAGGCAAAGGCAAAATTGCGCTTATCACATATATTCGTACCGATAGTGTGCGCGTTTCTCCCGAGGCACAGGCAAAAGCAAAAGAATATATAATAAGCCACTATGGTGCTAATTATTATCCGGATAAACCAAATGTTTATACCTCAAAAAAATCGGCACAAGATGCCCACGAGGCTATTCGTCCAATATATTTGGACATAACTCCCGAAGATGTCAAATACATTGCGCCCGATAATTACAAACTTTACAAGCTAATATACGAACGCTTTTTGGCAAGCCAAATGAAAGAGGCAAGTTATAACTCGGTTTCTTTGGATGTAAATGTAGATAAATTTACATTCCACGCAACAGGTAGGACCCCAATATTCCCGGGTTATACTGTTATTTATCAAGATTACAAATCAAAAGATGATGCAAAAAACGAAGAAGAGGCGTCAACAACTTTGCCTGAACTTACCCAAAACGAACAACTTGTTTGTCATGGTATTAAGGCAGACCAAAAATTTAGCAAACCACCTGCAAGATATACCGAGGCAAGTCTTGTAAAGGCTATGGAAGAAAAAGGTATTGGCCGCCCTGCAACCTATGCGCCAACTATTCTTGTCTTGACCAGTCGAGAATATGTTGTGCGAGAGGGAAAATACCTTAAGCCTTCGGATTTGGGCTGTCAGGTTGTAGACACACTTGTCAAGTATTTCCCAGATATTATGGATATCAAATTTACTGCCCGAATGGAAGATAGGCTAGATGAGGTTGCTGATGGCAAAGAGAAATGGCAAGAAGCCATAGCAGATTTTTACAAAGGGTTTGCAATTGCTGTCCAAAATGCTCATGATGGTCAAAAAATGCCAGCCGAAGAAACAGATGAGATTTGTGACAAATGTGGCAGCAAAATGGTTGTAAGGGTAAGCAAATTTGGCAAGTTTTTGGCATGTTCTAACTATCCTGAATGCAAAAATATCAAAAATTTTGCAACCAATGAAAACGGCGAAATTATTCTTCCGCAAGAAACAGACGAAATTTGTGATAAATGTGGCAGCAAAATGGCAATAAAGGTGGGTAAATTTGGTCAATTTTTGGCATGTACAAATTATCCAGCGTGCAAAAATATAAAAGCAATTAACAAAATTGTTGGGGTTTGCCCAAAATGTGGTGGAGATATTGTTGAAAAAACAAGCAAAAAAGGCAATAAATTTTTTGGCTGCAACAATTATCCAAAATGTGACTATGTTACATGGGATTGCCCAACAAACCAACATTGCCCAAATTGTGATGGCGTGCTTTATAAAAAAGAGGGCAAGTCAGTTTCAAAATTGTATTGCATAAATAGTAAATGTGGCTATTCAAAACCAATAAAAAATGAGGAAAAACAAGTTAGTGAACAATAAAACAGTCAAAATAATAGGGGCTGGGTTGGCAGGCTGTCAGGCAGCCCTAGTGCTAGCCGATTTGGGCATAAAAGTTGAATTATATGATATCAAGCCAAATTCGTTTACACCTGCTCATCACAACCCCAATTTTGCCGAACTTGTATGCAGCAATTCACTTAAATCTGACACACTAGATTTTGCCACAGGTGTATTAAAAGAAGAGATGCGCCTGCTGGGCAGTCATATATTAAACTGTGCTGACAAAACAAAAATTCCGGCAGGCAAGACATTGACAGTTAATCGTGATTTGTTTTGCCAAGAAGTTACAAATTTGATAAAGGCTCATCAAAATATTAAGCTTTTTTGCGAAGAAGCTGTTAGTTATGATGAAAATATTCCAACAATTTTGGCAACAGGCCCGTTAACAACCAAACCATTAAGTGATTTTTTGGGTAAATCACTTGGTGATAACTTATATTTTTATGATGCCGTTGCACCAATAATTAGTGGCGATAGTATTGACATGTCAAAAGTATTTGTCGCAAACAAATTTGATGATAGCCAAGAGGGTGATTATATTAATTGCCCAATGGACAAACAACAATATCAAGACTTTGTAAATGCACTAATTACTGCCGAACGCGTACCGCTTAAAAGTTTTGAAAACGAAAAAGTTTTTGAAGGTTGTATGCCTGTCGAGGTTATGGCAAGGCGCGAGATAAATGCTCTTCGTTGTGGTCCATTAAAAGCTAGTGGTTTGTACGACAGTACGGGCAAGGTGCCATATGCTTGTGTTCAGTTGCGAAAAGAAGACGCAATGGGTGACGCATACAATATGGTCGGTTTTCAAACAAATTTAACTTTTGCCGAACAAAAACGCGTTTTTTGCATGATTCCGGGACTTAAGAATGCGCAATTTTTGCGTTATGGAGTTATGCACCGCAATAGTTATATCAATGCCCCAAAGTTTCTTAATCATTATTTTCAAATAAAAACTCAGCCAAATATATTTTTGGCAGGGCAAATAAGTGGTATTGAAGGCTATGTCGAAAGCATAGCCAGCGGATTGATAGTTGGATATAATATGTATTGTTATCTAAATAATTTGCCAATGCCACAGTTTACAACAAACACAGCGCTTGGTGCATTGTCAAATTATCTAGAATGTGCAAATCCAAACAACTTTCAGCCAATGCATATTAATTGGGGATTGTTTGCCCCGATTGATTGTCCAAAACAATTAAAAAAACAACAAATTGCACAGCGTTCGCTGCAATATATATCTAAACTAAAAGAGGAGATAACAAAATGGAAATCAAAGGAACAACAATAGTAGGAGTTCGCCGAAACGGCAAAACCGTTATTGGCGGAGATAGTCAAGCAACACTTGGTGATATGATATTTAAGAATGATGTTGTTAAGGTTCGCAAGATTTATGATGGCAAAATCATAGTTGGTTTTGCCGGCACTGTGTCTGATGCTTTTAGATTATTTCGCAAAGTAGAAGAGTTATTAAATAAATTTTCTGGCAATTTGCATCGCACTGTTGCCGAAATTGCAAAAATGTTTCAATCAGGCGAAGTATCCTTTAAGCTTGAGGCAGTCTTGATGATTGCAAGCAAAGATGCCATGTATCTTGTTATGGGTGATGGCAATGTTGTTGCACCAACAACCGATTATGTTGCAATTGGTTCGGGCAGTCATTTTGCGCTGGGCGCAGCTGATGCTTTGTATAAAAACACGGACCTTTCTGCAAGAGAAATTGTTCAAAAATCACTAGAGATTGCAGGAGAATATTGTATTTATACAAATGACAAACTTCACATCGAGGAGGTGGAATAATATGGAAATGCTAACACCAAAACAAATTGTTGCCGAACTTGACAAGTATATTATTGGCCAAGACAAGGCAAAGCGAGCTGTTGCTGTGGCCTTGCGCAATCGCTATAGGCGCAGCAAATTGCCACAAGAAATTGCCGAAGATGTTACACCAAAGAACATTATATTAAAAGGCCCAACAGGCGTGGGAAAAACCGAAATTGCAAGGCGTATTGCAAAACTTGTGCGTGCACCTTTTGTAAAAGTTGAGGCAACAAAATATACCGAAGTGGGCTATGTTGGTCGAGATGTCGAAAGTATGATTCGTGACCTTGTCGAAACATCAATAAGGCTTGTAAAGGATGAAAAGTATGAAAAAGTTCGTTCTCAGGCAGAAAGCGTAGCCAATACAAAAATAAGAGAC
>JAFTCZ010000021.1 GCA_017454425.1 Clostridia bacterium
CCTATTTTTGTTTAGCAAAAGCCATCAAACTTAATTGTGCCTTGCATGCAAAAAGTGTATTTATTTTGCTTTTTTGGCTGTATGCATGGCTGGCAGTTTTGATAACAACCATTAAAACATGGCATATTACTGCCTCCGCATTTGCAAGGTGAGCTGTTTTGTACATTTTGTATAGGAAATTGTTGATACAACTCACTATAATTTTGAAAACACTTATATTTGCAAGGATGTCTTTGTATGCACATAATCAGTATGCCTCCTATTTTTTACATAACAAGCATGCGCATCTTGTTATGTATTGTGGCCTTGCTTTTATCATTATATAATAACATCAAAAAAAATGTGCAAAATAATATCAAGGTATGCCAAATCATTTGCAAAAATTGTCAAAAATTAATATACTTATGCAAGAGGTGAAAAATGGGGTATTTTGATTATATTGATAGCAAAAGCAAAAAAGAAGAAATGACAGTCATTCTTGACGAAAGATGGGCGCGTATTGCTTTTTATATTAGTCTTGGTGCTTTGGGTTTGTTTGTGTTGTCAATTATTTTGACAGCGGTTATTCATATGGGTGTTTCACTTTGGCTTAATGTTGTCAACTTTGTTGGAATAGGTGTTGCAATAGTTGGGTTGGTAATTAATCAAAAAACGGTCAGTCATTTTAGAAAAAAGCGCCAGCCAAGTGCTATTGCCAATATGGCAAGGGCATTAAATATTTTTTGGATTTTGATGCATATATTGATGATAGCGCTAAATTTAATGTTTTTGTATTATTGATATTGATTTAGTTTACAAAAAAATGGTATTGTGTTACAATCAAAAACAAAAGGAGTGTAAATAGATGCAACAATACATATTCCCAGCAGTTTTGTACAAAGATGACGCAGGCAAAGGCTATACAATTGTTTTGCAAGATATAAACATCTGCACCGAGGGTGCAACGGTCGAAGAAGCTTTTGTAAGTGCCAAGGAATATCTTGAGGTTTATTGCCGTTGTGCGCTCGAGTACAATGGCGAAGTAGAAAATGCTTCAACATTTGCTGATGTCAAGTCAGATTATAAAAATAATATTGTTTTGCTAGTAGATGCAGTATTGCCTAGTGGCAAAAAGACAATTAAGGCTGCAAAATTTAGCCTAGATGTCTAAAAGCGAGGTGCAAGTTGATAAAAAAAGAATTCACTAGTATTCAGGCTATGCAACATCTTGATTATGCTATTACTTGTGGATATTTTTTTGAGAAGTTTATCTTTGGCAAAGGAGTGTATGGTAATAGGGTGTCATTGATGCGCAGTAAGTTTGCATCACAACTTTACAATCTTGATACATCCTTTAAGGGGTGCACATTTCATGCAATCGAGGGTATTAAAGCAATGGAATTGCCCAACACTATTCTTATCACCCGCAAAAAACTAGAAAGCTTTTTTGTAAGTCGCGAAAGTATGCTAGATTATCTAGAAAACTTCAAAGAAGATTTTGCTACTGGGGCAGACCTTGAAAGTGTTGCTGATAAGTGGTACAGGCTTGTCAGCAAAAAACTTATTCTTAATAAATCGACTGATTTTGCTTTGCTTAACAAATTTATGATTGGCAGTATGGTTATGTTGTTGCCAATTAATACACAATTGCAAATAGCAAATTTCCGAAAAGAACAAATACTTACTTTGCTTACACAAGAAATTGTTAGTCAAGATTTTGCCGAAAAGGCCCTAGAAGAAATGCCTGCAACAACTGCTGGGTTGGTGGCACTAAAACAAAGTATCTTAAAGAGTAGACAAACAGCTGCATAGTATTAGAATAAATTATAACAAGTTACACAAAATAAAGTGTAGCTTTTTTGTTTATACGAGGTACTATGCACTTAATTAAGAATAAAGCATTTTTTATATTAGTACTATGCACTTTTATTTTGCTGTGCATAGTTTTGTGTGTGTGGTTAAATTGTGGTGGAATGGCGTTTGCTGCATCTATTGATATTGCTGATATACCAAACATAAACATAACACTTAAATATCATGGGCATTGTTTTGTTTATAATAGCAATCAACATATCCCAAACATAACAAATTTTGTTCAAGAACGAACTTTTCAAAAAAACAATCGCGCAGGCTCGCATGCTCAGCGCGCGAACATAATTGATAAAATGATAGCAAGCAAGCTGCCAATTAATGATGCTTTTTGTTATATGTTTTTTGGCTGGAAAGAGTATTATCAAAGTGTTAAAAAAGCAGTTGATGTCCTGCCCAAAGATGCAACGCTAAAGTTTATTCCAAATAATTATCCATACTTTGATGTTAAAGAAGAAAGAATAGGCTTCAAACTTGACGAAGAAGAAGTCTTAAAAGATATATTAAAACAGCTGCATAGTACTGACACGATTGAAATAGAACTTAATCCGCAAAAATTGTTTCCTCGGGTGTACTATGCAGATTTGATTAAACAAACAAGCAAACTATCGGCATTTGTGACATCTTACCAAAGTTCTAGCGTTTATCGCAAAAATAATATTAAATTGGCACTTAAAAATTTTAATGGTATGTGTGTTAAGCCACATGAAAGCATATCCTTTAATGCCACCACTGGGCCAAGGACATTAAAAGGTGGATATAAAGAAGCACACATGATATTAGATAGTGAATATGTTGATGCAGTTGGTGGGGGTGTTTGTCAGGCAAGCACAACTTTATATAACGCTTTGTTGCTTGCAGGGGTGCAAATAGACGAAGTTCATGCACACAGCTTGCCAAGTAGTTATGTGCAACTTGGTTTTGATGCTATGGTAAACTTTGGCACAAGTGATTTGCGCTTTACAAACCCCTATGACACGCCAATTTACATACGAGTAGACAGCAATGAGAAAAATGTAAAAGTTGAAATATACGGGCAAAACTATTCGCAAAACATAACAATAAGACAAAAAAATGAGATTTTATCAATTTTGCCACCACCAAATGATAAGATAGTTGTTGATGATAGCGGAGAATACTTAAATTTTGTTCAATACAAAGATGAATGGTTTTATAAAAAACAGCCCAAAAATGGCTATAAGGTAAATGCTTATCTCGAATATTATAAAAATGGCAAACTTTTGGGGCGTAAATTAATTCGAAGTGTTACTTACAAGCCACAGCAAGGCATAAAGGTGTTCGGTGCAAAAAATAGACAAAGTGAAAATGATGTAAACGATAAATTTTTGCAAACATTAAGCAATATATTAGGAAAATATTAATTTTTGTGATATAATGTACCCTAATATTTATAGGAGAGATTGGTATGTGGTGGTTGTTTGTCGTTTATGCTGTTGCAATCGGTCTGGTTGTTTTTTTGTCAAACAAAGTGGCCATTTATACTGATGAAATAGAAAAATATACAAAACTGTCTGGTGCGTTGCTTGGCGGAATTATTTTGGCAGGAATTACAAGTTTGCCCGAACTTGTTACGGGAATTACAAGTTCGCTTTTGGGTGAGCCCGAACTTGTTCAAGGTGATATTTTTGGCTCAAACATCTTTGATGTATGCATAATTGGTGTTATCATGTTAATTTTTATGCGTACAGTGCAAAAAACAAAAGTATCAAGGGACAATGCAAAATTTGCAATTTATTGTATGATAATTACACTATGCATAATTCTTGTGGTTTTACTTGAGCTTTTTGCAAGTGTGTCTTTGACAATTCCTTATATCAACATCAACATTATGTCCTTGGTGTGCATTATTCTTTATTTTGTTGCCATGTTTACCACACATACTACAAAGGATATAGAACAAGTTCGCTCTGGTGAGCATGTAAACATTGAAGACAGCACACCAAAGCAAGCGGTCAAACCTGTTATTGCAAAATTTGTGTTTTGCGCAATCTTGCTTGTTGGGGTGTCTGTGGCTATCACATTTTTATCTAACATGATTGCTGATGAGTATGGCCTAAACAAAGGTCTTGCGGGGGCACTATTTTTGGGGCTTGCAACAAGCCTGCCCGAAATTGTAGGAAGTTTTACTCTTATGCGTGTTGGCAATTATAATACAGCCTACGGCAACATAATTGGCTCGTGCTTGTTCAACTTTATGATATTGGGTATTGCAGATATTTTCTATTTTGGTGGAACAGTATTTTATTCAACAACAACTTCGCTTTATTCGGCCATATGTATGTTGGTGGCTTATTTGGGAATGTATTTTTCATATGCTTTCAAAAAGTATACCAAAAGGGCATTTAATCCATTTACGATTTCGCTTTGTTCATTGATGTGTGTTGCTAGTTTTGTTGTGTTTTTGATAGTATTAGCATAATTATGCGTTTTGCACAAAAAATTGGGTAAATTTTAAGAATTTATCCTTTTTTATTGTGGATAACTTGCAAGAATATGCATAAATTTGGGTAAAAATTCACAAAAAATATAAAAATTCAACAAGATTTATAATTATTCATTGTGGATAAGTGCATAATTTTTGTGGAAAACTTCGTGATAATCGCACTTTGGTTTGTTTGTTCTAATTGTATAAAGTGCATAAATCGCATAATAATGCATAGAAGCATGGTGCCTTATGTATATATTAAAAAATAAAAAAAATAGATAAATGCTGTTGACATAATGTCCAAGTTTTGATAAAATAGTGTCGTTACAAAATACAAGTTTTGTAGCGATTTTTTACTAAATCGGCATTTTGCCGTCGTTGTCATGATATCAAACGGTGACGATAAAGTGACAATTAGGATACAGTTTTGATTAATAAATAGCAGATATTACATTCCAAATTTTGCTTTTCTGTTAGTTAAAAATATATCGGTTATGAATTTTATAGGGTTGATAAATTCATTCAAAATTTTATAAGGAGGAGAATAATGCCTACAATTAACCAACTAGTGCGCAAAGGTAGACAACGCAACACAAAAAAGTCAAAATCACCACTTCTTGATTCTTGTCCCGAAAAGCGTGGCGTTTGCTTGAGTGTTACAACAACTACACCAAAGAAGCCAAACTCTGCACTTCGTAAGATTGCAAAGGTAAGATTAAGCAATGGTAGTGAAAGCACAGTTTACATTCCTGGTGAAGGCCACAACTTGCAAGAGCACAGTGTTGTATTAGTGCGTGGTGGCCGTGTAAAAGACCTTGTCGGTGTGCGTTATCACATTGTTCGTGGTGTACTAGATACCGCTGGTACTGCAAAGCGTCAACAAGGCCGCAGCAAGTATGGTGCAAAAAAGGGTAAATAATCACCCAATTAATTAATAATCATTATTAATAAAAAATTCTAACCCGATATATAGTAGGGCAAAAATAATCTAATAAGGAGGCAAATTATGTCAAGACGCAATTCCGCAACAGTACGCGAAGTTTTGCCAGACCCAAAGTATGGCAGCACAGTAGTGGCAAAACTTATCAACCAAGTAATGTTGAAAGGTAAAAAAGGTATCGCACAAAACATTGTTTATTCTGCATTTGATGCACTTGCAAAAAAGACAGGCGAAACAGCAATGGACGCTTTTACAAAGGCTTTGGCAAACTGTATGCCAGAAGTTGAGACTCGCTCTCGCAAACTTGGTGGTGCAACATACCAAGTTCCAACCGAAGTAAGTCCAGCTCGTAAGCAAACATTGGCAATCCGTTGGCTTGTGCTTTACTCAAAGAAGAGAGGCGAGCGCACAATGGCAGAAAGATTGGGTGCAGAACTTGTAGATGCATACAACAACACCGGTGGCGCTGTCAAGAAGAAAGAAGAAATCCACCGTATGGCAGAGGCAAACAAGGCGTTTGCTCACTTTAAGTGGTAATAAGTATAAAAAATAAGGGAGAAAAACATGGCAAGAACAATTCCGCTAGACAAAGTCCGCAATATTGGTATTATGGCACATGTTGATGCAGGTAAAACCACAACCACCGAGCGTATCTTGTACTATACAGGAAAAACACACAAACTTGGTGAAGTTCAAGATGGTCAGGCAACAATGGACTGGATGGTTCAGGAGCAAGAGCGTGGCATAACAATAACAAGTGCGGCTACTACTACATCATGGAAGGATTGTCAAATTAACATCATTGATACCCCCGGACATGTAGACTTTACAATAGAGGTTAAGCGCAGTCTTAAGGTGCTTGATGGTGCTGTGACAGTATTTTGTGCACGCAATGGTGTACAACCACAAACCGAAAATGTATGGAGACAAGCAAACGAATACAAAGTTCCTCGTATTGCATACATCAACAAAATGGACTCTCAAGGTGCAGACTTTTTAAGAGCTGTTGAGATGATGGGCGCAAAACTATCCGAGGCACACCCAGTAGCAATTCAATTGCCTATTGGCCGTGCAGATGACTTTAGGGGTATTATTGACCTAGTTGAGATGGATGCAGTTATTTATCTTGACGACGAAGGAAAAGAAATGTCTGTGCAAGACATTCCAGAAGATATGAAAGCAATGGCACAACAATATCATGATAAAATGGTAGAGGCCGTTGCCGAAGTAGATGATGCCTTGCTTGAAAAATTCCTTAATGGAGAAGAACTTACCAAAGAGGAAATAAAAGCAGGACTTCGCAAAGGAACACTCGAGTTAAAACTTAACCCTGTTGTTTGTGGTAGTAGTTACCGCAACAAGGGTGTTCAAAAACTTTTGGACGCAGTTGTAGATTATCTTCCTAGTCCTGTTGATATCGACCCTGCCGAGGGTGTACTTCTTAAAACAGGCGAAGAAGTTGTTCGCAAACCAAGTGATGACGAGCCATTTAGTGCTTTGGCGTTTAAGGTTGCAACCGACCAATTTGGAAGACTTACTTTTATTCGTGTTTACAGTGGTAAACTTGAGAGTGGAAGTTATGTATACAACTCAACAAAAGACAAAAAAGAGCGTGTGGCAAGACTTGTGCGTATGCACTCAAACCAACGCATAGAGATTCCGGAGGTTCGCACAGGTGACATTGCAGCTGTTGTAGGACTTAAGGAAACAACAACAGGTGACACACTATGTGATGACTCAAAACCAGTATTACTTAAGGGTATTGAGTTCCCAGAACCTGTTATTAAAATTGCTATCGAGCCAAAGACAAAGCAAGACCAAGAAAAAATGATTCAGGCACTTCTAAAGTTTGCCGAAGAAGACCCATCATTCCGCACTTACACCGACCCAGAGACAGGCCAAACAATTATGGCGGGTATTGGTGAGTTGCAATTAGATATTTATTGTGACCGCCTACGCCGTGAGTTTAATGTAGATGCAAACATTGGTAAACCACAAGTATCATACCGCGAGACAATTAAGGGCAAAGTTCGTCAACAAGGTAAGTTTGTTCGTCAATCTGGTGGTAAAGGTCAATATGGTGATTGTATCATCGAGATGGAACCACTCGAGCCGGGCGCTGGATATGTGTTCGAAAACAAGATTGTTGGTGGTGCTATTCCAAAAGAGTTTATTCCACCAATTAATGATGGTATCGAAGAGGCAAGGCGCAATGGTGTGCTTGCTGGATACGAAACAGTTGACTTTAAGGTCACTTTGGTAGATGGTAGTTTCCATGATGTTGACTCTAGTGAAATGGCATTTAAGATTGCTGGTAGTATGGCATTCAAAGATGGTGCCAAGGCAGCAAACCCAGTTTTGCTTGAGCCTATCATGAAAGTTCAGGTTATCACTCCGGAGGAATACCTAGGAGATGTTATGGGTGACATTAACCGCCGTAGAGGGCAGTTAGCAGACATGGAGCTTAAGAATGGTCAGCAGACCATAAATGCGTTTGTTCCGCTTGCCGAGATGTTTGGTTATGCGACAGACCTTCGCAGTTTGACGCAAGGTCGTGGTATATTTACTATGGATCTCGAGCGCTATGATGAAGTGCCAAAATTCGTGGCCGACAAAATCATAGGCGAGCGAAGCAAGGCATCTTAGTATGTAAAAAAATTAAAGGAGATATTAAAATATGAGTTTCAAAATTGATGAAAACAAAGTAAAATTTAATGTTGGTACCATTGGTCATGTAGACCACGGTAAAACAACACTTACAGCTGCAATTTGTGAATTGCAAGCACTTCGCGGTTTGTCAGAGGCAAAAGACTATGACCAAATCGACAACGCACCAGAAGAGCGTGCTCGTGGTATTACTATTAACACAAGTCATGTAGTATACGAGACAGCAAAGCGTAGTTATGCGCATGTAGACTGCCCAGGACACGCAGACTTTATTAAAAACATGATCAGTGGTGCAGCACAAATGGATGGTGCCATTCTTGTTGTTGCAGCAACAGATGGTGTTATGACACAAACAAAAGAACACATTCTTCTTGCTCGTCAAGTTGGTGTTCCTAGCATTGTTGTATTTATCAACAAAGTTGACCAACTTCCTGAGGCAGACCGTGCGGACATGCTCGAGCTTGTTGAAATGGAGCTAAGAGACCTTCTTAACAAATATGGTTTTGACGGTGACAACACTCCTATGATTTCTGGTAGTGCATTAAAGGCACTTGAAGCTGCAAAAAGCGGAAACGCTGACAGCCCAGATGTAAAATGTATTGACGAGCTTTTGAACGCGCTTGACACATACTTTGCTGATCCAGCTCGTGATCTTGACAAGCCATTCCTTATGTCTATCGAGGGTGTAAACACAATCCCTGGTCGTGGTACAGTTGTTACTGGTCGTATCGAGCGTGGTCAAATTAAGGCCGGCAGCACAGTAGAAATTGTTGGTCTTCGTCCTACAAAATCTACAGTTGTTACAAGCATCGAAACATTCCACGAGACTCGCGACACAGCAGTTGCTGGTTACAACATTGGTGCTTTGCTTCGTGGTATCGACCGCAAAGAGGTCGAGCGCGGACAAGTTCTTTGTGCTCCTGGAACAATCACACCTCACACACAATTCCAATGCCATGTATATGTGTTGAAGAAAGAAGAGGGTGGCCGCAGCACTCCATTCGTAACTGGTTACCGTCCACAATTCTACTTCCGTACAACAGATGTAACAGGTGGAATTACACTTCCTGAGGGTGTCGAAATTGTTATGCCTGGTGACACAGTTGACATGACTGTTGAACTTGACAAGCC
>JAFTCZ010000022.1 GCA_017454425.1 Clostridia bacterium
AATCATAAACCACATCTTCTTTTTTATCTAAGCACATAATGGCATTGATGTCAGCTTCTATATACCCCTTGCGGTTGCCTTCACCCATTTCAATTAAAACAACCTTGCCATCTGTTGTTTGACGAATTGACACAATTTTGCCATAAAAACCACTATAAGTTTTGACCAAGTCACCTACTTTAAGGTTTTCTATCATATTTTGCACTTGTCCGTCATATTTTTTACGGCGAATTGTGCTGAATACCATTAAACCAATCAACAAAACAATTAAAATAATCCAAATTCCATATTGGCCCCAAAATGAGGTGTCTCCTGCCGCTGCTAATAAACTAAACATTTATATTCTCCTTTTGATATTTTTCAATTATAATATAATTTAAACATTTTTGCAACCAAAATAATACACTTTGCGTTTTCTAAAATCATTAAGCATTTTGTTTGACAAAAGTTTCTAAACTTTTTCTTTTTTCGCTGTCTAAAACACGACCCAAATGCTCATAAGCAAGTGGTGTTGCCACACGTCCACGATTTGTTCGTGCTATAAATCCCAATTGCATAAGATATGGCTCGTATACATCTTCTATTGTGCTTGCTTCTTCCCCTGTTGATGCAGAAAGTGTATCCAAGCCCACAGGGCCACCCCCAAATTTATCAATAATAGTAGTTAACAATCTGTGGTCAATAAAATCTAACCCTAATTCGTCAATTTCCATCATACAAAGTGCTTTTTGGGCTATTTGCCTTGTAATAACACCAGTGCCCAAAACCTGAGCATAATCTCTGACACGTTTTAAAAGTCTATTGGCAATTCGTGGCGTACCACGGCTGCATTTTGCAATTAATAACAAAGCATCTTCTTCAATGTCTATTTTTAATATTTTTGCTGAACGTTTAATTATTTTTGCCAAATCTTTTGGTTCATACAACTCTAATCGTCCCAAAATTCCAAACCTGTCACGCAAAGGCCCCGTCAACATGCCCGCACGTGTTGTTGCCCCAATAAGCGTAAAATGTTGAAGTGGTAGACGCACATTTTTTGCAGCAGGCCCAGTGCCAACAACAAAATCAAGTGCAAAATCTTCCATCGCTGGATATAAAACTTCTTCTATATTATGAGAAAGCCTGTGTATTTCATCAATAAACAGAACATCGTTTTTTTCCAAGTTTGACAAAATAGCAGCCAAATCAGCCGTCTTTTCTATTGCAGGCCCACTTGTAACTTTTATTTGAACATCAAGTTCTGTTGCAATAATATGTGCAAGTGTTGTTTTACCCAATCCTGGTGGGCCAAACAGCAAAACATGGTCCAGGGCATCTTTTCGGTTTTTTGCCGCTTGAATATAAACTGACAAATTGTTTTTAAATTTATCTTGTCCAACATACTCACTTAAATTGTTTGGACGCAATGAGGTTTCAATTTCATCATCAACCTCACTTTTTGTGCTTGTCACAAATCTTTCAAAATTATCTTCCATATTACCTACCTAATGCTTTAAATGATTTTGCCAACAATGTTTCTAATGTATCGCCATCGGCATAAGATTTTGCAACAACATCTTGTGCTATTGCACTTCCAACACCCCAATCAACCAAAACATTAATTGTTTGTTGTGCAATATCATTAATTTTTGGAGTGTCAAAAATATTGGACTGTATATTAAGATTTGGCACACCCAAAGTGTCCATTTTTTCTTTTAGTTCTAAAATGATACGTTCTCTAATTTTTGTGCCAACACCTTTAATGCCTTTTAACATATCTGTTCGTCCTGTAACAACAGCCACAGTTAGTTCTTGCGCAGAAATGCCACTTAATATAACAAGTGCCAATCGTGGGCCTACACCGTTAACAAGCAATAGTTTTTTAAAGACTTCTCTTTCCATTTGGTCGTAAAAACCAAACAAAGATAATTCGTCTTCTCTTACATTAAGATAAGTATAAACACAGGCCTGTTGACCAATATTTCCCAAAGCATTGCTTGTATAAGTTGACACATTTATTTCAAAACCCATACCATTATTTTCTATCACAATGCTATTTTCACTTCTTTCTACAATTGTACCCTTAATAAAACTAAACATTTAATTCCTCAATAACTTTTAACCAATTTTTGATTTGTTTGCGTATGGCATATTGCCATTGCCAATGCATCGGCGGCATCATCGGGACGTGGTATTTTTTGCAAATTTAACAAGGTTTTAACCATATACTGAACTTGTGCTTTTTCGGCTCTACCAGTGCCAACCAACGCGCTTTTAACTTGAAGAGGCGTATATTCATATATCTTAACCCCTTTTTGTTGAAGAGCCAAAATAATAACCCCTCTTGCTTGCGCCACAGGAATTGCTGTTGTTATGTTGCGCCCCCAATACAACTTTTCTATACCCACTTCTTCGGGCTTGTATTTGTCAATTAACATCAGCATACTTTCATAAATAACATTAAGACGTTGCGACATAGGCATATCTTTTGGTGTGGATATTGCCCCATAATCAACAACCGAAATTTTATTACCCTGTTTGTCTATCACGCCATATCCAACCAACCCATAGCCAGGGTCAATCCCTAACACAATCATGTTTACCTCTTAAAATTACACAAAATAACATACAATATGAATATATTAATATGTTACCACAATGTTTAATTTATGTAAAACATTTTTATATCAAAACTAATTTGTTCTAAGAGGTTTAAAAGGTTGGTTATAATAAGAAAAACAATTTTTTTATAAAATTTGTATAAAAACACTTGCAATTTGCCTTAAAATTTGTTATCATATCTCTGTTCACTTGACGTGGATATAAACAAGTATGGAAGTTTAGCTCAGTTGGTAGAGCATCTGCCCTACAAGCAGAGGGTCACAGGTTCGAGCCCTGTAACTTCCACCACTTATGCGGGAATAGCTCAGTTGGTAGAGCGTTACCTTGCCAAGGTAAATGTCGCGAGTTCGAGTCTCGTTTCCCGCTCCATTTTTTATGGCGCCATAGCCAAGTGGTAAGGCTCAGGTCTGCAAAACCTTCATCCCCAGTTCGAATCTGGGTGGCGCCTCCACTTTTTTTTATGCCGAAATGGCGGAATTGGCAGACGCAAGGGACTTAAAATCCCTCGAGACTAACGTTTCGT
>JAFTCZ010000023.1 GCA_017454425.1 Clostridia bacterium
AGCGGAAATGTTACTCTTACTTTTGGCACCAGCCCAACAATGGCTACTTTTGCCCAAGGCACAGTATTTAACACAAACGGCAGTAGCGTTGTGTTAAAGTTTACAACAGCAGTCACCGATTATAATGCAACCACAGTACAAAACAGCACAGGTATTACCATTTATGGTAGGTCATATGTTGGCGGTGTTGTTGGTGCAAACATAGGTGGTGGAGATTATGACAACCCAACAGGTATTATTTCTAACATTAATGTCGAAAATGTAACTATTTACACATTAGGTGGATCATGTGTTGGTGGTATTGTTGGTTATGCCGAAAGTGTTGCAAGCGTGCGCAATAACTACATTGCTACCATTTATGGGTGCAATATTAACAACTTAACCATAAACAAGCCAACAATCAGTGCTTCAAATGACTGCTATGCCTCAAGAGTTGGTGGTTTTGCTGGATATCTTAAAACCATTTGTGTTTCGGATTGTTATGTTTATGGCGCTGTTAGCATTAATGCGGGCTATACAATAGGTGGTTATGTTGGTCAAGTTGGTGAAGGCCACAATACACACAATGTTAACATACCGTTAACAGATATCCAGTTAATAAACAATAGTGATGCCAACACCGAGGTGCGCATTCAAGATTGTGGACTTGGTGGCAAGAATATGCAAACAGTAACAGGTGATGTAATTTCTCACACAAACAACCCAAATGCTGTCACTGGTGGCAATGTTGGAACTTCTATTACCGATCCTTCTAGTATTGTGCACAATGAAGGTGGATTTGCAGAGACAATAGGGGCGGTATTAACAGGCAAAAAATCGCAAAGTGCCGACCAACGCAATATTGCACAAATTTTTGGTCATGACCCAATAGAAGGCAGTTACACCAAAAGCAATATTTCAAGTGATGGCAATGATCTAAAAAACTCTAAACCTGTTATAAAAATAGTCAATGACTTTGGTTTGATTATTGATGAATTTAAGGTGGAAATTTTTGGCAACACAGGAGCAATTTATGGTAAAATAAACACCAATGATGACGGGTATATTGCCCTTAATGGTGCACATTTTGGCACATATGACAGCAACAACAACACCTACACCATATTGGGTAGGGATACTAGCGTTATTGCAACAATAACAACACAAGAAATTGATGGACAACCATACATTTATGTTGGTGATATTGATGGTAATATTACGCCAAATATGGTTGGCCATAAAAACAGCAGCTTTGTTTATTATGGTTCATTAAATGTAAGTGTTGTTTAGTTAACAACTTTTTGCAAAAAGGTTAATTTGCTTGCACGATTTGCCCTTAATATGCTGTGCTTTATGCATTTTGCAAGGCAAACACCAAGTTTTTGAGTTATCGTTAGTTTGCTGTGCAAATTGTGGCGTGTGGGGCTTAGGTAAGTTGTGACGCCATACAAAAACAAATCTGCACAAATCTTAACCCGCTTGTTTAGGCCAACATATTCATCACTTATGATTATGTCGCCAATTGTTGTGGGGTCGGTTGTTGACAAACTGTCAACCACCACCACAACAGCATTGGGGTGCAAAAGATTGACAACCTGCATGGTTGGACGCAAGTTGTGGGCATTAACATTGCTGCTTGTGCTTCCAAAAATAAAGATTGGCAGGCGCATCGACAACAAAATGTCACCAACAATCGCGCCAAAACAGTCGCCACAAACATGGCTTGCCCCTACGCAAACAAAAACAATCTCTTGTTTGCGTGAACATGCAGGAATAAAAACATTATTTAATGTGTTAATAATGGCACTTTGGTCATCACACATTCCATACGCACGACACAGTTCTTGCATATGCACCTCACAAAAATAAATAAGATATAATTAACTGCAAGTTAGCTTCTTTTAGTTGATTATATCTTATTTTTTATTATCAATAATTAAGCGGACAAAAATAGAATAATTTTGACAAAAAATAATGTGGGTTTTTTGATTGAAGTTTTTTGTTAAATGTGCTAGTATTAAACAAAGGAGAAAAATTATGCCTTGGGTAGATATTGTGGTGATAGCCTTTTTGCTTATTATGGGCATAATTGGCTATTTTAGGGGATTTTTGAAAACTTTGATAAGCTTTTTTGGCACGATTGCAACAATAGTTGTGGCAGTTTTGCTTGCAAAGTTTGTTGTTGTGTGGCTTGAAAACATTTTTGGCATGACTACGGCCTTGACCAATTGGATAAGGCCAACTGTTGCTGACGAATGTTCGGACGGCGTATTAAGTGGCGTTATGTTAATTTTTGGCCAAATTTTGATGGGAAGTAGTGAATACAACATCAACAACCCCGATACAGTAAGATCGGACGAATTTATTAATGCATTTTCGGGTGCACTTGGCAACATTGTGGCAACAGTAGTTACGGTTATTATTTTGTTTGTGGTTATCAAAATTGTTTTACTTATACTTAATAAAGTATTTGATAAAATCACACAAGACAAGGTTATTGGCGATATTGACAAGTTTTTGGGCTTTGTGTTAGGGATATTAAAAGGCGGCGTGGCGGTTTTTGGGATATTCTCGCTTATTTATTTGTTGTCACCAGTTATCACACCGCTTGGCGACCTAATTGCAAGCCTTGAGGGCACAAACCCCATCTCGTACAAACTGTATGTGTGGTCTTGTCAGTTGCTTGACAATGTGGTCATTCCGTGGTTTCGAGGATAAAAAGAGCGCAACCGCTCTTTTTTGTTTTGTCATATCGACCGAACGAAGTGAGTGGAGTATATCTCAATTTTTTAATAATTTCTTTATTTTTATTTTGACAATAATTTTTATTATGCATTTAATTATTTGATATGCAATTAAAATTCCTAAAACATAAGCGGCAAAACAAAACAAGCGCACTTGCCCAAAATTGTAATTATACAAAATAACAAAAAACACCACGCAAGAAAAAATTATTTCAATACACCAAATTGTATGATAAACAAAATTTACAAAAACTTGCTTTTTATTATTTTTAATATTTGTTGTATTGTTTGTTTTTATTAAATATTTCTCTAAAATTTGTTTTTTGTTAATTTTTGGGCGCAATTTTTTAAGAAAAATATTAACAACAAAAATTGTGGCACCAACAATAATTCCAAAATAAACAAAAATCCACCAAACATTTGCTTGGTTTAGGGTTAAAAACAACAATTATTTGAAAATCCTTTTTATAATGCTTGGTTTTTTATCTGCATATTTAATGCTGTCTATTTCGCCATTAATTTCGATATGTCCGCTTGCAACATCAAGCTTTTGTACATGCAAATTTTTGCCCAAAACATAAAGGCAAGCACCCATTGTTAGTAGTGCAATTTGGTTTAGATTGGCGCTATCTACTTTGTCAACC
>JAFTCZ010000024.1 GCA_017454425.1 Clostridia bacterium
AATAATCTTTTGTTTCGTCATCACAAACACACTTAATGGTCTTGCCGATAAATTTTTTATTTTGTTCACATTGTATCTTGGCTTGCAGTTTTACCAATTTATTAAGTCTTTGTTGTTTTACCTTTTCTGACACTTGGTTTTCCATATCATAGGCCTTTGTGTCATATTCTCTTGAGTATGCAAAAAAGCCAACATTATCTAACTTGTATTCTTTCAAAAAATCTTGCAATTCTTCAAATTCTTTGTTTGTTTCGCCCGGAAAACCTACAATTATGCTTGTGCGAACAGCAACTTGGGGTATGTTTTGTCTTAAAGTTTTTAACAAAGTTGTCACTCTTTTGTATGTGCTTGCCCTGTTCATGTTTTTTAATATTTTATCATCAATGTGCTGAATAGGAATGTCTATATATTTGCAAACTTTTTTGTTATTTGCCATTTCATTAATTAACGCTTCACTAAAAAACTCGGGATAACAATAGTGCAAACGAATCCACTGTATGCCCGCAATTTTGGACAATTCTTGAATTAATTGAACAATACAATGTTTTTTATACAAATCTTCGCCATAACGCGTGACATCTTGGGCCACCAAAATTAATTCTTTTGTGCCTTGTTTTGCCAATTCGTTTGCCTCTTGTATTAACTGTGGCATAGGAACACTTTCATATCTTCCCCGAATTTGCGGAATTGTGCAATACGAACACTTATTGTCGCAACCATCAGCAATTTTTAGATAAGCATAATGGCGAGGCGTAGAAACAATTCGTGCACAAGGTGAAGGCTTTGAAAAATCGCACGGTGTAATTTTATAATTGTACAAATTGCATATACCCTGCACAATTTGTTCGTACGAGTGTGTGCCCAAGCACAAATCAACGCCAGGCAAAGCACTTTGCATATCAAAATTTGCTTTTGCAGGCAAACACCCAACAACTATTATTTTTTCGGCATTTTGTGATTTGTATTTTAGCATTTTTTTGATTGTCTGTATACTTTCTAGTCTTGCGGGTTCGATAAAAGCACATGTGTTAACAATAATTATTTGGGCGTCTTGTGGGTTTGTGGTTGTTTGCCAACCAAATTGTTTTAGGTTGTACAAAATTCTTTCAGAATCAACAGTGTTTTTGTCACAACCAAGAGCAACCACGCAAATCTTTTTTGATAAAATTTTATCCTTTGTCATATGCACTCCATTAATCGTTACCAAACAATTCGTTGTATTTTTGTTCATCAATCAAAACTTGTCTTGTCTTACTGCTTCCGTCACTAGGAGCCAAAAATCCTGCACGCTCCATTTGGTCTACAATACGCGCAGCCCTTGCAAAACCAACGCTGTGTCTGCGTTGAATAAAACTTATCGAGCCACCTTTTGCCTCAATAAACTCTTTTAGTGCCACTGGTAGTAGTGGGTCAAACTCGCTTTCGCCTTCTCCGCCTTCGCCCTGAGCGCCTGATTCGCCACCACTTTGAGTATCACTAACAATTGCTTTTGCCAAATCTTCATCAAAATATGCGGTATTGTTTGTGCAAATAAAGTTGACAACACTTTTTATTTCAGCATTGCTGATAAATGGACACTGAATTCGCACAGGCTCGGCCAAATCTTTTGGAGCATACAACATATCACCACGACCAAGCAAGTTTTCGGCACCACCTTGGTCAATAATTGTTTTACTATCTACATAGTTGGTTACTGCAAAAGCAATACGAGATGGAATGTTGCTTTTAATGGTACCCGTAATAACATCAACACTAGGTCTTTGCGTAGCAACTATTAGGTGTATGCCCGCAGCACGAGCAAGTTGCGTCAGTCTTTTTATTTTGTCTTCAATGTCTTTTTTTGCCATCATCATCAAGTCTGCCAACTCATCAATAATAATGACAATTCGAGGCAATTTTGGTTCTTGCCCTTTATAAACAACCTCAAGATTGTTGTAATCATCAATTTTTTGAACGCCAAATTTTTGCAATAATTTAAGCCTACGGCTCATTTCTTCAATTGCCCAAGTGAGGGCGTTGCTTGCTTGTTTTGGATCTGTTATTGCTGTTGGTGTTAACAAGTGTGGTATGCCATTATACAATGAAAACTCAACTTGCTTAGGGTCAATTAAAATAACTTTCAAATCATCAGGGCCCATTTTGTAAAAGAAACTCATTAATATAACATTTAAGCATACACTTTTACCACTACCCGTACTACCAGCAACCAACAAGTGTGGCATAGATTCTAGGCCACAAACCATGTTACTACCTACAATGTCTTTTCCTAACACAAAAGGCAGGGTTGCTTTGTTACTCTTAAATTCGGGACACTCAATAAGATCTCTTAATCCAACCATAGATATTTTTTCATTAGGAACTTCTACACCAACAAGGTTTTTGCCCGGAATTGGTGTTTCTATGCGGATATGCCCTTTTGCACGCAAATTCATGGCAATATCATCTGCATATCGAATGATGCTTTTAACCGGTATTCCGGTAGGCATTTGAACTTCATATCTTGTGACCGCAGGACCATGAATGATAGAAACAACTTTTGCAGGAATTTTGAAACTTTCGAGAGTTTCTTCAAGACTTGCGGCAAGGGCTGCATAATAATCGTCTTGTTCGTTGCTTACCAAGCCTTCTGATTTTGTTGTCAACAACTCTAAAGGTGGCTTGACATATGGGCTTGGCTTGCGATATTGTGCCATTTTGCTTTTTGGTGGTTCTGTTTGCGGCATCTTCATTTGTTCGTATTTCGAATTGTTGTTTACATTTACAGAACCCGTATTGTTGTTAGATTGATTTTTATTTGCGTTTTTCGTACCAAAAATCTCGTCCAAATCTTCGTCCGTTAATGCCATCGCATCATTGTTTTTGTTAACATAGGGATTGACTGGCGACATGTTTTGAGGCTTTATTGGTATAGGGTTGCTGGCCGGCCTTGTGTCATTTTCGCTGCGAGAAATATCTTGCCCAAAGCCATTGTTGTTTTGTGGCTGATAGTTTGGCTGACTTGTTATATAGTCACTTCTTTGTGGTGGTTTTGACATATATGTGTCATATTGATTTGTTTGTTGTTCGTCGTATACAAACTTTGTGGCAGGCTTTGCAAATTGGTTATCTTCATGAACATATGATTTTGGACGACCATTTGAAACAAAATTGTCAAATTGATTGTTAGGCCTAGAATATCCTTGCATAGAATTTTGAGAGGTTTGATTTGATTGACTTTTTTGTTTAACCGAATTGATAAACTCACTGCCAAAAATCTTTTCGGCCATTTTGTCATTACCCCTAGCCGTGTCTCGACTGACATACAGCGAATTTAACGGATTTGAGGCCTGTTCTCGTTCTCTTTCTTCTCTCATCTTTTGCAGTTTAGCTTCAATCGAAAGTTTTGGCTGAGGCTGTGCAACCAATTGTTCTCTTTCTTCGGGCTCTACCATTTGTTCGGGCTTTCTTTCTTTTGTCATGGTATTGACAGGTGCACGAATATGACTAGAACCATTTTCAACAAGCGGAAAAGACATTGTTCGCATATTTAACTCGTTGTACTCTTTGTCTTTAATAAATTTGTCAATAACCAGAATAACAAATAAGCCGGCCAGAACAGCAAACACAATATATGCACCAATGACATGGAACAAACTAGAAAAGCCATAAACAACAAGGCCTACAACAACACCACCCGGAGTGAATTTTGAGGCGTAAACATTTGCAACATAATCACCAAAGCTATATGAGGCAACATCAGTGAGTGCCAATTGCAAAACATTAAGTACCATAAAAAAGATGCCAATTAGGCTTACCAAAAAAATCTTACTAAAAAATCGTTTCTTTTTGGAAATAAGCAAAATGCCCGTTAACGCCACAGCCACCAAAATTGCATAAATTGACAACCCCAGTGCCCCAAGTAACGCTTTACGAATAATGCCAATAAAACCTGTTGCAACACATAAAAGTAACAACAAACTAGTTGTCAACAAAATAATGCCAATGCGAGTTTGAACTGACATTTTGTTATCGTTATTCCCTACATTTCTACTGGTATAATTTTGCAAAGTAAAAGGCCTCCGATTTTGTTTTTATAATTATAACAAAACACTCAAAAAAACACAAACAAATACAACCCAAGATTATACTTTTTTTGTATACAAAAAATTATACCCAATTTTTATGTTTTAGATAATATGTGCATAGTATTATGCATAGTACACTGCATAGTACTTGTTTTTATATGGTAAAAATCTGCATAGTATTATATAAATCCAAAAATATTACTACTTACCGGCACAATTGCATAATTTTGTTGTTTGATATACTCAAT
>JAFTCZ010000025.1 GCA_017454425.1 Clostridia bacterium
AGTGGCAGCGCAAACCCAATGTATGCAGCCACAGATGGGGTATATGCCAACATGACGGCAAAATTAAACCAAACCAATTTGTGGTATTTGCCAAGTGATGTTGCAACAAAAAATGGTGAAGTTGTTGATTTGTCAGATATTTTGGTGTATGCACCAAGTGATGTCGATTGTTTGGTTGTTATTTTTGACATTCAATATCAAGGGGGCGGGACAGTTGACAGCCATGACAACAATGATTATGCTTTCCGTTATTTAATAAACATAGAAGGCGAAAACGCCCAAGACATGGCACAAACAGAATGAAAAACATTCTGTTTTTTTGTTTTTAGATTTACTCCATTTAATTGTCGAGATTCTTCGAAAGCATGTCTGCGATGTCGGTACTCAGAATGACGAAAAACACAAGCCTGTCATTCTGAGCCATACTTCTTGGGTTCGACCCGCGAAGAATCTCAAACAATCTTTACCGCTTTTTATATTTATATAAAAAACGCCAAAAAATGCCAAAAAATCGTTTACTTTATCAAATAAAAATGGTACAATTTAACAAACTAATGTAAAATCGGTGAGGAGGTTCTATGGCTTTGGGTGTTGTGGCTGGCATGTCGCAGATGGGTATATTAGAATGGCTTAAAAACCCTATAAGCAACATTGTTAGTTCTTTTAACAATTTGATAGATGTTATTTCCAACCTTGGCAATTTGATAGTTACTTCGCTGTCTTATATTGTTAGTGCGTTGTTATACATCATTCAAATTGGCTTCTTTTGGCTTATAGACTTTGTGCAAACAGTGTTTAGGCGTGTTGCAGGCCTAGATACTTATTGGTTCCGCACAAGCGACACCACAATAACCGAGCAGAGCGGTGACATTGTCGAAAGCTTGCTAATAAGTGACACAGTGTGGACAGTGTTTTCTTCTGTGCTGATTGCTGCAATAATACTGTTATTTGTTTCAACCTTTATTGCAATATTAAAAACCGAACTTAATGAAAAAGATAACGCAAAAGGGCCTGTACTTAAGCAAGCATTTAAGGCAATTGTTTATTTTGTTTTGGTTCCTGTTGTGTGCATTTTGGGCGTAACTCTTGCAAACATCTTTTTGCGCACCTTTGATTCTGCAACACAATTAAATGGTCCCGTGTCAATTTCGGGCGAAATATTTGCTGCATCATCATATAATGCCAACCGCGTGCGAAATGGCCAAAATATAGTAGGTGATTACAACGACACCGAAGGGGGCTGGGGTGAGTGGGCAACCACAAAAAAGAGGCTTACTTACATAGATAAGTCGCCAATTGTCAAAAGCAGCAGTCAAGCTGCAATAGCCAGTTATATTGATGATTTGTTCTTGCGTGGCGGAAGTATTGGAACAAACAGTACTTTGGGTACCGAAGTTGGCACATTTGACCCAACCTTATATGAATATAGCTATTCGGGATATATGGGTGGTTATTCATATTACTTTAGGGATAGCAAAACTGAACACTTTTCATCTTTTGACAAAAACGACATCACCATGACATACATCTATTATGACCTATTGCAATACAACTGGTTGATTGGTTATCTTGGGTCGTTTACAATTATTATGTTGCTTCTTAACCTTATGATTGGTGTTGTTCAGCGTATGTTTGACCTAACTGTGCTGTTTATTGTGTCACCAGCGTTTATTGCGCTTATGCCACTTGACAGCGGCCAGCGTTATAGCAAATGGCGTGAAGAATTTGTCAAACGCACAATTGCATGTTATGGCCCAATTGTGGGCATAAACCTTGCGTTTACTGTGCTTACACTTGCACAACGCATAATTATCTTTGGCCCAACCGAGCCAATGGCAGAACTGTTTAATGCATTAATGCAATGTATATTTGTAATAACCGCAATTCTTTGTGTCAAAGACTTTGGAAAACTTATCAACAGCATTGTTGGTGGTTCCGACCTTAACGAAAACAAGGCAGGCCAAGTGCGTGACCTTATGATGCGTGGCGCAGCCGCAGGCGCAACAGGTCTTGCAATGGGTGCAAACCTCATGAACGACAACCGCAAACTAACAGGCAAACAAAGGAAAGAGAGTGCCATTAAGAGGGATTTAGATGATATATCTGATCCTGCAAAACAAAATGATTATATTGACAGACAGACAGAAGGAAAAGTAAAGGATCAAATTAAAGCAAGCCTTCTTGCAACCAATCCAAAATTAAAAGGCAGAAAGCTTGAAAAGGCAATCAATAAGAAATATAATGATACTTCAGATGCCGATGTTAATAGATTAAAGGCCGCAAACCGAAGTGCTTGGTCTTCAAGTCACGATATTAATGAAGAAAAAGCAAAATTGCAAGACAAATATGATGTTGCACAAATGGATGTTCAATCAGCAAAAGGCTCGATGTACAGCCATTGGGTATCAGGAAAAGAAAGACTTCAAAAAGCAGGCAACCGTGCTGCATATATGAAAGCATGGGACGATGCAGGCGGCAAAGATTCTGTTGGTGACATTCGTGGTGTCGTTAATGATTATACAAGTGATGTTGGTGTTGGTGTTGGAAAACACAGATTTAAGTTCCGCACGGCTGCGGGTATTGCTGGTGACCTTGGCAGATATGACAAGCAAAATAAAGAAAATAAAGGTCGTGAGGCTGCAGCTAAAGGCGATGACTATGTAAGAAAGTCAGGTAAAGGCCACATCTCAAATAATATAGAATAAATAACAAAAAGCAGGCAAGTGCCTGTTTTTTATTTTATTATTGGGTACTATGCACTTTTGTAAATGATATTATATTAATTACACAACTATGCACAAAACATATTAAAAACACTAAAGAGATGTGCATAGTACTTGTGTAAAATTTTATTATAGAGATTTTCTCCATTCGGGCAAAGCCCTCAGTCGAAATGACTGGGTAGTGGTGTGTCATATCGCCCGAATGCAAGCGAGAGGAGGATATCTTGTTTGTCATTCTGAGCCATGCTTCTTGGGTTCGACCTGCGAAGAATCTTTGCCGCTAAATATTTGTCAAAACATACCTATTTTTATTTTGAAAAAATAAACTTTTGGGGCATAATGTAAGTAAATACAATTTACACAAAAATAGCTTTTTGCATTATTGTGTTGGGAGGTAAACAAAGTGGCATACATTCCGCGTAAAACAAAGGTAAGAATGGAGTTCTACAAGGGCATAGGCCTTATGGACATTTTATATCTTGCCATTGGTATTGCAGTTTTGTTGTTGATTGTCTTCAGCAATGGTATGACAGCACAATTAAAAGTGGCGCTTGCTATGGCATGGGTGGGTGTTGTTATTTCATTATTCATGCCAATTGCAGACGGCAAAAGATTGTTTGGTACGCTGTGGGTGCTGTTTAGGTTTTTGGCAGAACAAAAGAAATATAGTAAACACCCAAAACGCAAACACAAACCTATGAACGAGATGATGCCATATGCCGATATTGCAAATGGAATGATTGACTATAAAGAGTATTATGCAGCTGCAATCGAAATTAGGCCTATTGACTTTTCGCTTCTTAACGAAGAAAAGCAAAACCAAATTGTCCGCACCTTTTCAAATGCTTTGCGTGCATTAACAGTTGGTCAAAACGCCAGCATAGTAAAAATTCAAAAGCCAATGGTGCTTGATGGATATAGGCTTAGCGAAGACCGCAAGTATGATGCAGTATCCGATTTGGTGAGTGAAGGCGAAATGAAAAAGGTTGAGGCCGAAGCCCGCAACAAGATTTTTGAATCTCGTATGCAACACTTGCGCTCTTTTGAGGACATGGAGCGTATATACATGGACCATTTTTATGTGGTTGTTTATGATAACGACCGCGAAGGTATTTCGGCCACAATTGATACAATGATTTCACAACTTCAGCGCGGTGTTGTGCCTATGAACGCGCACAGGCTTAATGAGCAAGAATTGGCAATATTCTTAAAGGCGCAATATACAAAAGAGTTTAACGAAAGTGAACTTGCGACTTTTAGTATGGACGAATATCTTGATTGGGTTGTACCCGACACGGTTGTGTTCAAACCGGGCAAAACAGTTGTTGATGGCATGGACTATCGAAGTTTTGCAATTGCTGATTACCCAATAAATGTTCCAAATGCTTGGGCGTACAACTTCTTTATGATTCCAGGTGCAAAGGTTGTTATGAACCTAACACCACTCAGCAAAGATAAAGCCGAATCACAAATTGACCGCTCGATTATCGAACTTGAAGGCCGTATGCGCAGTGTTTTTAAGTCTAGTAAACAAATTGACCTTCAATCTCAACACGAAACTCTTACAAGTTTGCTTTCTGACCTAAAACTTGGAAACGAAGACCTTTATGATGTAAATATTCATATTTGTTGTGAGAACAGTCAAAAGAAAGAAGTTCGCACAATTCTTAAACAAAGTGGTTTTAAGTACAGTGAGATGTTTGGTCGTCAAAAGGCCGCGTTTATTGCACAAAACATCAGCCGAAAAGATGATGTGCGTGACCTCAAGCGAAATATTCAAACAACAGGTATTGCTGCCGCCTTCCCATTTATTAGTGATGTTTTGCAAGATGAAGATGGGGTTTACCTTGGCAAAAACAGATATCCGGTGTTTATCGATTTCTTCCAGCGTAACAACGAGCGTGTTAACAGTAACATGATTGTTATTGGAAAATCTGGTAGTGGTAAATCATATGCAACAAAAACATTGCTTGCAAACCTTGCTGCCGACAACTCTCGTATATTTATCCTTGACCCCGAGCACGAATATGAAGATTTGGCCAACAACCTTAAAGGAAAACAAATTGATGTTGGTTCTTCACTTAATGGTATCATGAACCCATTCCATGTTTATACAACACTTAGTGCCGACGAAGGTGAGGGCAGCGACTCGCTTTCTATGCACTTGCAGTTCCTAGAAGAATTTTTCCATGTAATTTTTGAAGGCATGGAAGGTGACGCATTCGAAATATTAAACTCGGTTGTGCTTGATGCATATATCAAAAAGGGCATAACTCCGGCAAGTGATTTGTCAAAGCTTAAGCCCGAAGATTATCCAATATTTGATGATGTGTACAATCTAATAGGTGAACGCCTAAAAATTCAAACCGACCCATACATTGCCCGCAACTTACAAATTTTGCACACCTATGTGCAAAAGTTTGCAACAGGTGGCCGAAACGCAAACCTTTGGAATGGTCCAACAAGTATCGAAACCGAAGAAAACTTTGTTTGTTTTAACTTCCAATCCCTTATGGCCAACCGAAACATGACAATTGCAAACGCGCAAATGCTGCTTGTGTTTAAGTATCTTGACAACGAAATAAGTAAAAACAAAGACTTTAACACAAAATATAATACTCGTCGTCAAATTGTTGTGGCGGTTGATGAGGCGCACTTGTTTATTAACCCAAAATTCCCAATAGCACTTGACTTTATGGCGCAAATGGCAAAGCGTATTCGTAAGTACGAAGGTATGCAAATAGTTATTACGCAAAATGTAAAGGACTTTATTGGTGGTAGTGCCGAGACACAGCGTCAGGCAACAGCAGTTATTAACGCATCACAATATTCAATGATTTTCTCACTTGCGCCAAATGATATGACCGACCTTGTTAGTCTTTACCGAAACGCCGGTGGTATTAACCAGGACGAGCAAGACACAATTGTTACGGCAGGCCGTGGTGAATGCTTCTTTATTGCCAGCCCTTACAGTCGTACAACTTTCTTGATAGAGGCAAACGATTCTATCAAACAACTTGCAAATCTTGGAAAGCGTTAATCATGCAAAAAAA
>JAFTCZ010000026.1 GCA_017454425.1 Clostridia bacterium
GGTGCAAAACAACCTTGTGCACATAAAAGGTGGCAACCTTACATTGCAAGACAGACAATTTGTTGACAAACTTATAAGCACAACAAAAGCAGATATCTACATTAGTACCAGCCCAGATATCAATCGCGACATCAAAATATCTGCAAAAATAAACGAAGCCGGCCAAAGTAGTGTGCTAGCAGACACTCAACCAAGTGATGTAAAAGTTAATGACACAACGCAAGAGTTTAATCTTATTCGTGGAAAAATGCGTGGGCGTGACACACTAAAAATGGGTGCCAGCAGTCTAAAATCGAAAAAAGGCAAACTTGTTGTATCAATAATTTTGGCAATTATTGCAATGGCACTGTTTGGTTTTGCTGACACCATGGCTTGTTTTAATAGTGCACAAAATATGTACCAAACAATTCAGTCTAGTGAAACAAAAACTTTTGCACTTAAAAAAGTATTAAATACAAAAAATTATGTTGATCCAGAATCTAACTATAGTTATTATGACGAAAACGCAAAAGCAACACAAGAAGACCTTGATGCCTTTCGTAAAAAATATGCAGGATATACTTTCTTGCCCGTTTATGCAGTCAGTCAATCACTAAATTATTATAAAACAGACAACATTACTTGGTATACAAGCAGTTATGTTTCAAAAGGGTTTTATTTAACTAGCGAACAATATAATAGTTATGGCCTAAACTTGTTGTACGGAAATTATCCAACAGCAGCTGACGAAATTGCAATTACGGCATTGCAATATGAATGTTATAAACTTACAAACTTGCGAGATGACACAACTTATGAAGAAATAACAATAAACGACTATAACGACCTGATAGGAAAAACGATTGATGGCAAAACAATTACTGGTATTATTGAAACACACTTCCCTGAGGCTGCACAAAAAGCAGTGCTAGACAAAACTTCTAGTTATGACATGCTTAGTGCACTTAATGTTCAACCATTACTTGAAAGTGGTTTTCACTATGGAATATTTTATGGTGCACAACCAACAATATCTGCTGGTGGTGACTATGTCAATTGGACATATGAAAAAGAAGGTAGTTCACACTCTGATAGCATTAACTTTTTTATAACTGGCAACAACCTTTTAACAAGTGAAAACACTGTATTAAAACGAAGCATAACCGCATTAACCGGCACACAGGCAATTATGTGTTATTATGCCGAACAATATGACGGCACCAAATATCGCATTGACGCCTTGGATATTAACGAAGCAAATAGTTTGGACGAATTGCGCACTGCACTGCAAACAAAATTTTCAAATGCAGACGAATGGGATAATTATTTCAAAAATGCTGCTATCAAAGATTATTATGGAAACACAGACAGACCAATAGAAATTGTTGGTGTGTCATTTGTAACAGACTCCAAATTGTTAAATAATTCATCTCGTGCCCTATTCGGTATAACAACAAAAGAACTAGGCTTGTCAGTGGCAAGATTGGGACAATATGATTCGTTTATCACTCGCCTAACTGGCGGCAACCTTGATAAAGACCTTGTTTATTCTTGCGCTGACTTTGGCTCTACCGAAGATAGATTTTTAATTCAAAACGAAGCAAGTGGTTTTCTTAAAAACTTTTACAATATAATAAAAACCATGGCACAAGTGTTTTTGTATATAGGATTGTTCTTTGCAGTGTTTGCAACGCTTCTTATCATGAGCTTTATTAGCAATAGTATTGCATACAAAAAGAAAGAGATAGGTATACTTCGTGCGCTTGGTGCGACCGGACATGATGTTTATCGCATCTTTACTTGGGAAAGTTTGATTATTGTTGGCATTATATTCTTGATATCAAGCGTTTTGGTTGGTGTTGGTGCATTTGCCGTAAACTTTGCATTAAAAACAAAAGCAGGATTGTATTTAAGCCTATTGTCATTTGGCATAAGGCAAATAGCACTTCTTGGCGGAGTATGTTTGCTTATTGGTCTTGTGGCAAGTTGGTTGCCAACACGCAAAATTTCGAGAATGAAGCCAATAGACGCAATTCAAGAAAGAAAATAAAAAGAGCAAATCGCTCTTTTTTGTTTTTGCTATGCAGAGATGAATGTTGACATTGCATGTTTTTTGTGATAAAATTGAACAAGAAATAATAAAATGTAATAATTTGCATTTTAAGTGAAAGCTTTGGGGGATTTTTATTTTTATATGTCGGGTCTGCTTATAGTTGTCCTTGTAATTTTAATTTTGTTGTCGGGTTATTTTAGTGCCACCGAGACTGCTTTTTCTTGTTTGAATAGGGCAAGAGTTATTTCTTGGGGAAATAATGGCAACAAGCGCGCCCGCTTGGTTATGAAAATTGTTGGTGACTATGACAAGTTTATCACCAATGTGTTGATTGGCAACAATATTGTCAACATTTTGGCAACAATTATTGCCACAATAATTTTTGCCAAAATTTGGGCCGACCCATCTACTAGTGCATTAATGACAACAATTATTATGACCCTATCTGTTTTGACATTTGGTGAAATTGTGCCAAAAACTCTTGCAAAAATGTTCCCCGAAAAATTTGCAATGTTCTCTGCCCCAATAATTTATACTCTCAGTTTTATATTCTATCCTTTGGCGTTTGTTTTCTTGCTTTTTCAACGCTTGGGCAAAAAAGTTATAAAAACTCAACCCGAAAATGTTACGGACGAAGAAATACTCACTGTTATTGACGAAGCCGAATCTACCGGTGGTTTTGACAAAGAAAATGGTGAGCTTATTCGTTCGGCAATTGAGTTTAATGATGTAACTGTTGGCAAAATTATCACCCCGCGCGTAGATATTATTGCGGTCGAGAAAAGTATGTCTATGGAGGAGATTTTTAATGTGTTTAAGAAAACAGGCTTTTCTCGCCTTCCTGTTTATGAAAAAAACATAGACAACATTATTGGGTTTATTCATGAAAAAAACTTCTTCTTTGCATTGCACGACAAAGCACAAAATATAGATAATATTATTCAACCTATTGTATACACCCAAGCACAAGAAAAAGTTGACGATTTGTTTAAGCTTATGCAAAAAAAGCAAACTCACATTTGTGTTGTGCTAGACGAGTTTGGCGGAACGATGGGTATTGTGACGGTTGAGGACTGCCTTGAGGAATTGGTGGGCGAAATTTATGACGAGACAGATGATGTCGAAAACGACTTTAAGAAACAAAACGACGACGAATATATTGTAAACGGAAATGGTGACTTAAAAGATTTCTTCGAAAAATTTGAAATCACTCTTGATGAAGGCGAAGAATATTCTAGCAACTCGATAGGCGGATTTATTTGTGAATATTTGGGCTTATTGCCAAACAAAGGTGCAAGTTTTATATTCAAAAACTTAAAATTAGAAATTTTGGATATTTATCGTCACCGAATTAAAAATATAAGAGTTAACATACTTCCGAAACAAGACGAAGAATAGATAAAAACACCTCTAAAAAAGGTGTTTTTTTAATGGTAGCGGGGGTGCGATTTGCTTGTTAGCGATTGCTGCCCCACTTTGGGCCAATCGCGTCACAACGACCGCTGGGCGTTGGTTCGCGTGAGAAGTCACGCAATGCACGCTAGTGCATCAAATCCACCACTCAAGCAAAAAATAAAACACCCCAAATGGGTGTTTTTTTAATGGTAGCGGGGGATGGATTTGAACCAACGACCTTTGGGTTATGAGCCCAACGAGCTACCGAACTGCTCTACCCCGCGATAAACATTACTACCATGGTAGTAATATGATTATAGCATTATATTTATGCTTTTGTCAATAGCATTATGCAAAAAAAAGCCCCGGCCTCGCAAAAAACTATTGCTTTTTTTGACGAATTTTTTCTCTAAAGGCCAACCAGTCTTGTTTGATATGTTTGTATTCGAATGGCAAGCACAACAACAAACACCCAACAATGCCATACACAAAAGTTGGCACCACAAGCCAAAAGAATGGCCAATATTTAAGCTCTCCTGCATGCTCACCAAATGGCACATATTTCATAAAATCCGGAGTAAAGACTTTCAAAAAATCACCCCCAACTCGCTCTGGCCCCCAGACGAGTGATTGGTTGTTATAGTTAATTTCAAAAAAGTTATCCCCTCTAACTTGCGTAAAGCCAAGTTCAGACATTAACACACAATTTACCATTATAAACAAAAACATAGCAAGTGCGCAAAACGGAATTCTTATTATCCTGCGATAATCTAATTTGTGAACGCCCAAAACAAGCATCAAGCATGACACCACAAACAACAACATATGGCAAATGTAAAAACGCCATGTCTCAAATACAAAAACTTCACGCCCCAATACACCTTCGGGATAAATTATTGTTGCGGCACCGGCCAATATGCCCATATATATCATATAGTCACGCCATGTGTCATTTTTTGAAATAAATATTAAAGGAAAAAATAATACACTTGTGGCACAAAGATTAATAAACCACAAACCGCTTGCCAAATTATAGGGGTCAGATTTGTATGGCTCGTACAAGCCTTTTGTAAAGTGCAAAACAAAATTAAATACCAACATACTCAGCAAAACGATTTTGATCGTTTTTGGTGATTTGTGCCTTAGCAAAAAATACAAGCCAACAGTTATGCCTGCACACAAGAGTATAAACACAAAATACCAAATATTGCCCATTTGTATTGTCATATCTTGCCTCCTTCGTGTATTATAAAAAACTATTAACTAATATACCACAAAAAGTCAATCACTCTAAGCATGATTTTCTATCCAAGACCACAACTGTCTCAATGTGGCTGGTTGTATTAAACATATCAAAAAGTTTGATGCTTGTTATGTCATAATTTTGAATCAAAACGCTAATATCTCGTGCGAGCGTCAAAGGATTGCAAGACACATAAATTATTTTGTTTATTGGGCTTTGTAAAATGGTATTCAAAACATTTTTGTCACACCCTTTTCGTGGTGGGTCAATTATGCACGCAAGATTATTATCTAAATCGAAAAGTTTGTTGCGGTACTTAAATTTTTTATCTTTTATACTTTCATTTAATACACTTTCAAAAACATCTTCTACTTTACCCCAAATGTTGGTTGTGTTTTTGATATTGTTTTGTTGTTGCAATTTGGTGCTTGCATTTACTGCATCTAAATTAGATTCTATCCCAAAAACTATTTTACTCTTCTGCGCCAACATTGCCGTCATTAGTCCTGCCCCACTGTACAAATCAAAGACAATGTCATCTATGTTGCACTGCTGTGCTACATATTCGTACAACTGCGCACTAACCTCATCATTTACCTGCACAAAACTGCCAATATTAACAGGAACTTTTAGACCTTGTTTGTTAATTATTATTTCTTTTTCGCCATACAAATGCGTTATGTCCGTTGATAAAATCGTGCGCAGA
>JAFTCZ010000027.1 GCA_017454425.1 Clostridia bacterium
GTTTATATGCATATTATCTCACAGGTAATACAACAAGGCAAAAATGCCATTATGCTGGTGCCCGAGATATCACTAACCCCACAAGTTATGGGCAATTTTAAGGCAAGATTTGGTGATAATGTGGCCTTATTGCACAGCGGACTAAGTGATGGCGAAAAATTTGATGAGTGGCAACGAATTCGTGAAGGTGATGTGCGTATTGTTATTGGGGCCCGTAGTGCAATTTTTGCACCCATAAAAGATATTGGTGCAATAATTTTGGACGAAGAACACGACCCTAGTTATAAATCCGAAAACAATCCAAGATATCTTACACACGATGTTGCAAAATTTAGGGCCGAACACAATCATTGCCCATTAATTTTGGGTAGTGCAACGCCCTCACTCGAAAGCTTTTATGCGGCAAAGCAAAACAAATATACACTGCATGAGTTGCCCGAACGAGCAAACAAAAAAGCCATGCCATCTATACAAGTTGTAAATATGTGCACCGAAATGTTAAATGGCAATATGGGGGTGTTTTCGGGGCAATTGATTGATGACTTGCGCCAGTGTATTGCGCAAAACAACCAAGCAATGTTGTTTATAAATAGGCGTGGGCACAGCAGTTATATGATTTGCCGAGAATGTGGCTATATACCAAAATGTGAAGATTGTGATGTATCGCTTGTATATCACAGTGAAGACAATCAATTAAAGTGTCATTATTGCAGCAAAAGATATAAGGCCCTAACCAATTGCCCAAAATGTGGAAGCAGTTATATTCGCTATGGCATAATGGGTACTCAAAAGATAGTACAAGAGTTGCAAAAAGAATTTCCTAATGTAAAGATATTGCGCATGGACAATGACACAACCTCAACAAAAAACGCTCTTACAAATTTGCTGCAAGAGTTTGTACAAACAAAGCCTTGCATACTTGTGGGCACACAAATGATAGCAAAAGGGCATGATTTTCCTGATGTTACGCTGGTGGGTGTTGTAAATGCTGATATGAGCTTGCATTACAGTGATTATCGCAGTGTCGAGCGCACTTTTGAATTAATAACACAGGTTGCGGGCAGGGCAGGCCGTGCCGAAAAACCGGGTAAGGTTGTTATTCAAACTTATACACCAAACCACTATTTATATAGGTTTGTTGCAAATTACAATTATCCAGGCTTTTTTGACAAAGAGATAAACCTTCGTCAAGTAACAGCCTTTCCGCCATTTGCAAAAATAGTAAGAGTTTTGATATCTAGTGAAAATGACGAAAAAGCACGCAAGGCGACAATGGAAATTTTTAAGCAAATTAAGCTTTTAGAACTAAATTATGCCAATGAATTTTTGTATTGTGAGGCAATGAAATCGCCACTTAGCAAAATACAAAAGAAATATCGTTATCAAATTTTGATGCGCTTTAAGTTAACGCAAGAACAACAAATTATAGATAAAATTTATGAAATATTAGATGGTATAAAAATGCAAGGAATACAGTCATTTATTGAGATAAACCCATCAAATATGTCATAGTAAATGCATAATTATGCAAAAATATGAATAAATAGGAGAAAATAAAAATAAGAGGTCAAATATTTAAGGGAGTTGCTGGTAAATATCAAGTTTGTGTTGATGGCAAGATAATAAACGAGGTTCCGGCACGCAAAAAATTGAGATATTCAAAATTGTATGTTGGTGATTATGTAGACTATAACAAAGATGAAAA
>JAFTCZ010000028.1 GCA_017454425.1 Clostridia bacterium
GCTTGGAACATAAGGCTCGGGAGAAAGCGCAAGAATAACAAGCGCCCCCGATATTGCAAGAGCAATTGCACTAAACAATATGGTCAAAAAAACACTTTTTGTGGTCATGTTTTTCTCCTTTTGGATATTCTAACCCATTATATATCTAAAATTTTATAATATTGAAAATTTTTAGTCAAATAAATATTCTAGTTTTTTGAATTTTATCATAAAATAATTGAACTTGCTTTTTTTAGTTGACACAAAAATATTTTTGTATCAAAACTATGCTAATATATTTTGCGAGGTATTAATTGAAAAAGATTTTTTGTGTTATTGGCACTTTGTGTGCATGTGTTTGCTGTTTGCTATTTTGCGCCTGCAGCGAGATAAACTATGGCGTTTACATTTATTCAAACGGTGCAATAGATATTGTGTGTGATGTCACTCTAGACAAAAACACATTAAGTGCCGCAAGTATAGATGCCGATGACCTTATGCAAAAGATTGACAATATTGTCGAAAACTACAAAACAAACTTGCTAGAAGGCAAAGACACAACAGGCGTAAATTTTGTTGTAACAAAAGAGGAGTGCAGGCGCATTGTCAAAATTAGCTTTGATGATATTAATGCTTACAATCGTATATACGAGATTGATACATCTACGCCTGAAGAAAAAACCATAATAAATGGCGTGTTTACCACAAAATATGTTTTGTATGAAGGAAAAGGACCTTTTGCTTCATTAGAAACAACAAGTATTTACAATCAGTTGTTTAATTATGTCAAAGACACTTACCTAGGTGGTGACGAAGCAGCAACAAAAGCCTTATTTGCGGACATAACTGTTATCACATCTCGTGTTTATCCTTGTTCTTACCACACTGGTGCAAACGCCGACTTTCATCAAGTTTCTAGCGGTTATGACATCTATATTTGGCAATCAAACCTACAAACCGAATTGTCAGATTCACCAAAAAATATGCAAATTTGGCGAACCTATCTTACCCAAACCAACCGTATTGCTTGGTACGGAACAGCTTTTTTAATCACAATAGTTGCAGGGCTTGTGTTGTTTGTTGTTCTTTATAACAAGCGCAAACAAAACAACGCCCAAACACCACCTCAATCAACTGACAACAACACCCCTGATGTGCCCACCGTGTTTGTGCAAAACAAATTAAATGATGACAACCGACAACCGCCACAAAATTAACGCTTTTATTTTACAATAAAAAGCAAAAATGGGTATTGACGAAAACTTGTTTTGATGATATAATGTCTTTTAGTAAATCCAAAGGAGAAATAAATGAGTAACAATCAATCACCTTTTCCATATGTGCCTACAACTAATCTAATAACCCCACCAAACAGCCAATTAAGACACATTAGATTGTTGCCAGCCATATGGAGCCAAAGTGCGCCACTTCCTGATTGGTCAAAAATTCAACAAACAATCGATCTTGACGCGCTAAAAAACGCCCGTATTCTTTACGAGCGTTCACTAAAACCTGATTTCGAATCAAAAATTCTCAACAACAAAAACATCAACGCTGGAAACAAAAAACTGTTTCAAAGTTTGCTTGCCTATTATTACATTTCTGCAATGTCCCCTTCAATTTATGGTGTTTATTTGGACGGACAAGGATTAATTGATGAAGTTTCAAAAACCATCGACAACAGACGCACAACAAAATTGCTTACAAGATATGCTAATGCCATGACAGCAGCAGGTATGTTTGGCGTGTACAGTGCTCACAACAACCGTCGACCTGGCTATTACACTTCGCAAGCAAACTTGTCAAAATCTTTATTCTTTGATATTTGCGCTTTGCCTATTGATTCCGAATTTAACCCAACAGAAATATACAGAAGTGATTGGCTGACAACTCTTTCCGTCAGCCCTGGCATTGACTTCCCTCTTGCATTTTTCCCATTCGAGCAAATCAAGTCAGAACTTGCGGGTGCCTTTAACAAAACACGCGCAAATGATGTAGATTTTGTAAACGACATAACAAGTCCAAGAACAAATAACCTTCCAACAGTTGCCCCAGATTTTTGGTTGAACACTTTTCGCAATGAATTGCAAATTACAAGCACAAACACAAGCGGTTTGTCACTTGCAAAAAAATAAAAAGCCCTAATAATAGGACTTTTTTTATTTACCCAAAGCAATTTCGGCACTATCTTCGATTGCACTTTCTGGCGCAGCGGCTGGGGTTGTTTTTTTGTTTTGCAGGTTTACACCCGCTTCGTTTGTCATCCCAATTGCTGGTGATTGTTTGTTTTGTGCTTGATTTTGCAAATTTACGCCCGCTTCGTTTGTCGTCTCAAGTGTTGGTAATTGCTCAGGCGAAGCATTAACAATTGCCTCTTGCACCATTTTTATGGTAGAAAGTTTTGGAGGTTTTGCAGGTGCTTGAGTTTGTGCGGCTGTGGTAGGGGTTTGTTGTTGTGCCACGGTCTGCTTTTCTGGTTGCTCTAAATGTGGAAAGTCAATAGGCTTTTTGTTGTCTTTGTCTTTTGATTTGCCACCACTGATTGGTTTGTATTTATCTGGTTTGTATGGCGTGCCCTTAAATTTTGGCACTTTTGGCCCGCCCCCGCTTGGTTTCTTTGGTGCAGCGGCACCTTTTTCTTTTTTGTTTTGGTCGTCGGGTTTTGTCGCAACCACAAGACTGGTTACTTTTATCTCTTTGTTTTCGCCAACTGGCATACTTTCGGCAACTGCATTAATAACTTCCATCGAATGACGAACCGTTTCGTCTATCTGCAATATTGTTTTAAGGTACACATGGTTGGCTTCTTTCATTTGCTCACGATAGGAGGCGTTGCGACGCAGCGCATCACCTTTTGCCCCTTCAATAACAGCAGTTAAGATATCGTTCATGGCACGATATTTGCGCTTTGAGTTTTGCACAAAAAAGTGCTCGACTTTTGCCAACTGTTTTTTGTATTCAGCCAAAACCACGGCTGCCTCGGGCATATTGCTAAGAATTTTTATTCGTTTGTTATAATAAGCTTCTTCAAGCCTTTCGTACAAACCAAGGCTTACCATTCCCATAGCCTCAAGGTACGCAAGCCTGTGTTTTATATAATCGGCCTCATCAGGAATTAACACACTATTTCCTTCACCTGGGTCACCACCAAAATCATCATCTTCGGGGTGGGTGCTTATGTGGAACATATTGCGTGCAATTTCTTCAAAGTTTGAAACACTATCAAGAGTGTATGTTGCAAGCAAGGTTGTGCGAGTGTCTATTATATATCCATTTGCGTGATAAATTTCTTCTAGCAATTCGAGTTCTGATACCAAACGCCCCTCGTACACACGGGTTGGGGCCATACGAAAATGAAATTCTTTGTCTTCTACCTTTGCAGTGGCAAAAGTACCATATTCGTTTTGTTTTGTAATGCGTTTTGGAAGGCGTACAAGTTGAATAATAATATTTTTGTCAATAAAGTACGAGCCATTTTCATCAAACTCACCCAACAGCCCACTGTTAATAATGTCGGACTTGCGAATTGCCTTAAGTTGCATAATTTCGCTGGCGTCTGTGATAAACCCCGCATCAGTATCAGGACGATTGTACACACCAGTAATTGGTGGTGTGGTGTCTTTTTGCGCTATTGCTTCTGTATCGCTCATCATACCCTCCTAAACTTGTTTATTTGGTTAGTGTGATTTCGGCCTCTTCTTCTAACTCTTGTGTTTTCTTTGCCTTTTTCTTGGTTGCTTTTTTCTTTGCAACAGGAGCATCAAACATAGGCAAAACTTGTTGCTCGACATGGCGTACCATTTGTGTTGACTCTCTGCGTTTTTTGATGCGTTTGCACATCTCGTTTAGTTTTGGATTGCTTGCGCCTGTTTCGGCAATAAGTTTGTCAAGGTCGGCATCGCTCATACCAGATACCATGTCTGCAAAATATGCCAAAAACTCGGCTTCTTGGGCCTTGTTGTATTGCAGCATAATGCGTTTTACAATTTTTGGGCTGATTGCACCATATTGACCATAAAGTTTAATAAAGAATGCGATGTCACCCAAATCATCTGTGATGTTTACTGCCAAGTTGTCGGCAATTTTCTTAAGTTGTGCCTTTGGCAACATTCCGCCCAACTCTTTAAGTTGTGACAAGTATTCATTAATTGCTTTTAGGTTGTTTGTTGCAATAATTTCTTCGCTTTTCTTAAGCATGTCTTCGATCTTTTTGTTTTGTTTTGCAGCGTCTGCAACCATTGTTTTTTCGTCTAAAATATTCTTTGAATTTTTCATAGTAAATACCCCTTAGTAGATTTTCTTAATTATAGTACACAACCTTCCATTTTGTCAACAATATTGACCTGTAAATATCTTACTATTTTTTCTCACCCGCACCCAACAGCCCATCATTATTATTTAACAAACTGCGCGTTTTAATTTTCAAAAACAAAAATAGGCAAACCTGCCTATTTGTTATTTTTATCAACCAATTCTTTTAATTGTGCAACTCGCATTGTCAATTCTTTTTTCATTTCTTCAAAAGGTGCGTCAGTGTTATAATCGATATCAACAATTTTTAACATGTCTAGTGGATACATGGCACCCGCTGACACAAAGTTTAAGTATTTTTTAACAAATTTTGCATCTTGCTGAATGCGGTTTACAATCATGTTTGCGTTTAATATTCCAAAAGAGTACTGCCATACATAATAAGGTATGGTATATAAGTGAAACATGGCAAGCATGCGGGTTGGCACATGACGATCTTGCACATTGTCGGCTTGTGTGCGTCCATACACTTCGTTTGAGTATTTTAAGATAATGTCTTTGTCAATTGGTTGGTCTTGTGCAACACGAGTGTAAAAATCATATTCACACAAACTATCTTGCACCGACCCCACACAATAAGAAAACATAACATCAAGATATTCACACAAATAATAAATTTTGCGTGCATCGTCTTTTTCGTTGTCTATTAGGTATCTGTACAATAATGTTTGGTTAACTGTGCTGTATGTTTCTTCAATAAACATAGGGGCATTTTCTGCTTCTTTTGGATTATTGGCATCACAAAAAACTTGTCTTATGGCATGGCCAAGTTCGTGCGCCAGGGTGTAAAGATCTTGCAACTGATTTTCCCAATTCATCAAAATAACAGGAGTTATGCCATATGTTCCACTGCAAAAACCGCCCGAATATTTATATTTATCTGGATAAACATCAATCCAACGCTCGGTTATCGCGCGGTCATAAACCTTTAGATAATCTTCGCCCAAAACATTAAGTGCCTTTTTGACTGTTTGCACTCCTTCGTCAAAAGTAATTTTGTCACACTTTTTGCCCACTGGCAAACCAAGGTCATATTCGGACACATCGTCAATATCATACTGCTTTTTAATTAATTGTACTTTTAAGTTGTTGTATTGTTTGTTCAGTTCAAACAAAGGTGTTACCCTTGCAACAAAATTGTTGTAAAAATCAACATTCATATTGTCGCCTGCCAAAGATTCTTGCAAAACGCTGTCATATTTATAAAGTTTTGATATTATCACTCTTTTTTGAAATTGTGCAATAAGATTGGCGGCAAGGGTGTTTAAGTGACTGGCATATTGTTTATAAAAATGCTCGTGTGCGTTTTCGCGGAGGGTGCGGTCATTATTTTCCATTAAGGTAGAATAATTTGTCTTCGTAAGTTTGTGTGGCTTGCCTTTGCTGTCTAAAACATCATCAAACTGAATATCACTGTATGTGCAAGCCGTAAAAATTTTTCTAAAATTTGACATAATAGGTGATAACAAAGACAACAATTCTTCTTGCTGGGTGGTTAGGACATGTGCTTTTTGCTTTTTTAGAACTCTTAAGGTATGGCGCCATTCTGCAAAATCATCATCTGCAATAATTTGGTCAAAATAATCATCACTTAATGACAACAATTCGGGCATAACATATGCCTCGGTTTGGCCAATAGCCGAAAACAGGTTTTCAACTCTTTTCATGTTGTTTTGTTGAACAGTGTTTGTGGCATCAATTTCGGTAAGCAGGTGTGGCCACTTTGCCATTTTGCTGACCATTATTGAAATTTTATCACTTAAAGTAAAATATTCTTTCAAACACTTTTTGTCGCCCAATTTTGTTTTGAAATTTGCAAGTTGTGGATAAATTTTTGACACTTGCTTAAATTGCGCTTCAAAATCATCTTGGTCTTTGCAAAACTTTGTTAAATCCCATTTATACTTCTCGTCTATCATAATATACTCCTTGCTTGTTTTGTTAAGTATAAATTGAAATCCAAATTTTGGCAATCAAAAAAAGTGTTTTTGTTTGTGTTTTTTTGTTTATTTTTTGGTGCATAGTATAGGTGCTATGCACTACTTATTTTCACAAAACTTTCAAGCAATTTAATTTTATGGTTTTTATTGACTAAAAAACAACAATTTAGTAAAATGATATTGGAGGAATTATGCAAATAATACAAGATTTATCTCTTGCCGAACTCGAAGAAGTTTGTGCAAGTTTTGGTCAACCCAAATTTAGGGCAAAACAAATTTTTGAAAACTTGCATCTTGGCAAGACCTTGAATGAGATATCCAATATTCCAAAAACCCTAAAAGAACAATTAAAGACACAATATATTGACACCCCAATCACAATAATTGAAACACTAACAGGCAAAGATGGCACACAAAAATTTTTGTATAAACTTTGTGACGGCAATATTATTGAAGGTGTGCTATTGTTATATGAATATGGCAACACCTTGTGTGTTTCAACTCAAGTAGGTTGTCGCATGGGTTGCAAGTTTTGTGCTTCTACTCTTAATGGCTTAATACGCAATTTATCAGCGGGCGAAATTTTGTCACAGGTTTTGGTTGTAAATCGTATGCTTGGTGGTGATGCTAAAACACGAAAAATCACAAACATTGTGCTTATGGGCAGCGGCGAACCACTTGATAACTATGATAATGTTTTGCAATTTATTCATCTTGTTAATGCACCCGAGGGCATAAATATTTCACAAAGAAATATTAGTCTTTCTACTTGCGGAATTGTACCAAAAATAAATAAGCTTGCAAAAGAGGGCTTGCAAATAATTCTTACAATTTCGTTGCACGCCCCAACAGATGAAATAAGAAAACAAATTATGCCTATTGCAAACAAATATTCGGTTGCAGACATTGTGTCAAGTGCTCGCAAATATTTTGAGGCAACAGGGCGCCGCGTGATTTTTGAATATGCACTCACAAAAGGCACAAACGATACTATGCAGTGTGCAAAGATTTTGGCAAAACTTCTTGCCGGCTTCCCTGCTCATGTAAATATTATTCCATTAAACGAAGTAAAAGAGCGCGATTTGCCAACAGTGACTCGAAAGCACGCTTACGAATTTGCTCAAACACTCGAAAAATTGGGATTATCTGCCTCAGTAAGACGCACCATGGGCGAAGATATTGGCGGTGCATGTGGTCAACTGCGTGCAAGCAAAATTGCAGAAAACAATTAAAAAACATACAACTATGTTTTTTTTCTTTTTGTACTATGCACTTTTTTGTTCGAAAAAATATTAATATTTTAATCATTAATTGCAAATATCGAGGTTTTTGTGTTATAATTGCCGACGGAGGATTTGCGTATGAAAATTATTCATTGTGCCGATTTGCATTTGGGAGCAAAAATGACATCAAAACTAAGCCCCGCCCAAGCATACAAAAGGCGTCACGAAATTTTACAAAATTTTGACCGTTTGGCACAATACGCCAAAATTCATAATGTCACAATTATTATTATTGCGGGCGACCTTTTGGACACAGACAGTACAGACATTGCAACAAAAGATTATATCTTAAATGTCATGCGTGAATACCCAGATATTTCTTTTGTTTATCTTTGTGGCAATCACGACCAAAGTGGGCTTTTGCGAAACGACAAAAATTTACCCCCAAACCTAAAAAATTTTGACCACACATGGCAAAGCATAAGTTTTGATGAAGATGTTGTCATAACAGGCAAAGAAGGTGCACTTTTGCAGGCTGATTATCAAAACATAAAACTTGACGCAACAAAATTTAATATTGTTGTGCTTCATGGTCAAGAATTTGTGGGACAAAAACAAGATGGAGATATTATTAACTTAAAATCTTTGCAAAACAAAAATATTGATTATCTTGCACTTGGTCATATTCATTCATATAAACAACAAAAATTGGACGACCGTGGTATGTATGCATACAGTGGCTGTCTTGAAGGACGGGGTTTTGATGAGTGTGGCCAAAAAGGTTTTGTTTTGCTTGAAATAAACAACAAAAAACTAACGACAACTTTTGTGCCTTTTGCGCAAAGAGAATATAACGAGATTGATGTTGATATTAGCAATTGTCTGTCTTTTCATCAAATTTTGCAAGAATGTCAAAACAAGGTTTTTGGCATAAACACAAACAATATCGTGCGCATCAATCTTTGTGGTACATACACAACACAAACCGACAAAAGTTTGGGCCTTTTGTGTGATGAACTATCTCGAAAGTTTTTTGCATTTGATATCAAAGACAAAACAACACTTTTTATTGACCCGCAAGAGTATCAAAATGATGTGTCTTTAGTTGGTGAATTTTTAAGGCTTGTTAAGGAAAGTGACCTGGACGAAAAAACAAAAGCAGATGTAATAACCCAAGGGTTAAAAATTTTGAAGGAGGCCAAATAAAATGCAAATAACAAAATGTTATGTCCAAAATTTTGGCAAACTTCAGGATTATACAATTGTGTTTGATAAAAATTTGCAAATATTTTACGAGCAAAACGGCTGGGGCAAATCTACTCTTGCCGCCTTTATAAAAGCAATGTTGTTTGGCCTTAACACAACCAAAAAAAGTGATTTGGACGCAAACGAACGCCAAAAATATTTGTCTTGGGAAAAAGAAAGTTTTGGCGGATATATAGAATTTATTCTTAACAATCACCCATATAGAATGGAACGCAAATTTGGAAGTAAATCAAGCCAAGATAGTGCGGTGTTGTATGACCTAACAACAAACAAACCTTGTCAAAATTTTTCACCAAATATTATGGAAGAATATTTTGGCATAAATGCCGAAACTTTTGAACGCACCACTTATATTGCCCAAGGAGGTATTGAATCAGAAATTAATGACGGCATTCGGGCAAAACTTGGCAATCTTTTGCAAAACGAACAACAAAACAATTTTAATTCGGCAATCGAAAAAGTTGTTAACTTGCGCAGAGAAAAAAAGGTTTTTAAGGGCAAAGGTGGCGAAATTGACGAAATTAAGCAAAAAATAGATGACACAAAACTTAAACTTGCCCAATGCTATGCACAAAAAGAAACGCTAAAAAACTTGCTTGCAAAGAACAATCAAGAATTGAATGACATCAAGCAAAAACAAAACGAATTGCAAAAAATTGATGAACAACTTATTAACCTTGACAAACAACATGTCCAAAATCTTGAAATTATGCATTATGATGAACTGCAAAAAAACTTAGAGCAGCAAAAACAAAAATATAATACTCTTGTGCAGTTTTTTCACAATCAAATTCCTACCACACAAATGCTAGAACAAAAACAAAATGAGATTAACACTTTTAATGCAAAACAAATTGAACTAGCAAACATAAATTCATCGGAGAATGCTGAGCTAAATGAACTGCAAAAGTTTTTTGGCAACAAAATACCAACACACCAACAAATAAATGAAATGCAACAAGCGCTTTTGCAATGCAACACAAATACATCACAACAAGCCCCCCAAACGATCGATCGACCTATTTTACAACAAAGTAATTTTGCTTTTTATTATGGACTTGTTGGGCTTTTGGCAATTATTGCAGGTGTTTGTGTTGGCGTGTTTGCTAACCTAATTGTTGGTTGTGTTGTGGGCGGAATTGGTCTAATTGGCACAATCGCAAGCATTATTGTTTTAATTATTCAAAAACAAAAAATAAAAGACCAAAAATACAAACGAAACCTTAATGAACAAAAACGAAATATTAAAGAACAAAAATATTATCAACAGCAAGTTCAGGAAAAAGAAAACTTGCAAAAACGCATATATAGTTTTGTTGCATTTTACATGTCCCCTAGCCCAATTTTGTTAAACGACTTATCAAAAATTGATTTCAATCTTAATAGATATGAATATCTAAAAAAACACGAGCAACTTTCAAATGAAAAAACAAAGGCATTAAACAACGAACTTGTTACACTAAAAAATAATTTGAATAGCTTTTTTGCAATTTATTTTGAAGATTTTAACCAAAATTATCAAAATATGCTTAATACTATGCACTTTTCTCTTAATAATTTTGCAAACATTTCAAAAGAAGTTGAAAGTTGTACAAACGCCCTGCAAGAATACATTAAAAAAACAGGTATAGACCCAAACAAAAAAGTTACCCCAACCGAACTTCAAAAAAGTGCAACCCTCAACGAACAAAAACACGCCGTGCAAAATATACTTAACGAACTTAATCACACACATGGGCAAACAACAGCCAGTATCAAAAATCTTTTAAGCGAAACAGCAAACATTGAACAATTTGAAGCCGAATTGTCTGAATATAAAGAGCAAGAACAAAATATCTTGCATGAAATAAAAGTGCTTGACAATATTAAACTTTATCTTGAAAAAGCAAACGAAAATCTTACAAGCAAATACATATCCCCTATGACACAGCGTTTTGAACATTATGCAAAGCTTATCTCTTCGCAACCATTAAATATTTTAATTGATAGTGGTTTGGACCTGTCAATACAAGAAATGGGTGCAAAGCGCGACAAAAAATATTTAAGCATTGGCTATCGCGACATCATCAATCTTTGCATGCGGTTTGCCCTTGTTGATGCAATTTTCCCGGACGAACAACCACCCATTGTGCTTGATGACCCGTTTGTAAATCTTGACGAACAAAACACAAAAAATGCATTAAATTTGCTTGAACAAATCTCAAAAAACAAACAAATAATTTATCTTTCTTGTCATAAAAGCAGAATAAACAAATAGACAAAAAATGTCTATTTTTTATTTAACAAATTTGAAAAAATAATATATACTTAAACTATACCAATTTTAGGAGGATACTTTATGGCAGCAGCACTAAAAATTATATTAAGAATATTGCTTATCGTAGTTATTGTTCTTGCGCTGATAATTGGCGCAATTTGGGGCTTTGTGTATGTTAAGTTTAAGGTTAATGCCTTTAGTGTACTAGGCAGTATAAATGAACTTGGCAAACCGGTTGATACTTCAGTGGTGGCACCAAACGCCATGGATTATGCAACCGACATGGCATCTGCCCAAATAGCGGCAAACGCATCTATCCACGACCTTATCACAAAAGATAGTGACGACAATTATTCGATAAACGACGAAGCATTGCCAATTATGCTTGCTGATATGACACTTTCGGATAAAGAAATGTGCGCAATACTAACCACCCTTATGATGACTCGTGCAGACAAATCAATAAAGATTGGTGACATTGACCTAAAAGATTATGACTTGCGCCTTGTGCAATTAAGTTTTAGTGACCTAAACACAACAAACAAAACAACAAAATTTAACGCGGTTATTAGCCTAAACCTTACAAGCCTAAAAGACCACATGACAGCATTCCCACTTTCAATGCTTAAGGGCCGTGTTCCAGAAAAAATTTACATCTCAAGCACTGTTGTTGTTACAAAAGGCACAAATGCTTGGGAATATAGTGTTGCAAGCGAAAGTTTAACTATCAACAATCTTGCACAAAATAAAATTGAAGAATTGTTAACCCTTGCAAACAACTTTGTAGACCTTGGCACCCTTGATGAATTAAACCAAACAATTGGCTCAACTTTGGTAAACGCAGTTATTGGAAATGCATCAAACACAGGTTTTGCTTATACCTTACACACGCCACCCGCAAGTGCAACCGACTTTAACTTTGTGCAAGATGGCGACAATGTAAAACTAACAATCAAAAAACCATTATAAAACACAAAACAACCACACAAAATAGGTGGCTGTTTTTGTTTGTAAAAGTTAATATCATATTTATTGACAAAAAACGCATTAGTGGTATAATAAAAAAAACTAGTTTGAGGTGTTTTTATGATTATCGCAATAGACGGAGTATCTGGCTCTGGCAAAACAACAATCGCGCGCGAGGTTGCAAAAAAATTGGGTTATGGGTTCTTCAGCACGGGGCTGTATTATCGTGCCATAACCTATCGCGCACTGCAACTAAATGTAAAGCCAACTGACGAAATTGTTATTAATGCCCTACTTGCTCGCACAGATATTAAAATTATGACAAACAACCAGGGCCAAAATATTTGCTTGCTTAATGATGTGGATATAACACAATATCTTAACACCGAAGAAATCAGCAAAAATGTACCACAATATGCCCGTCAGTTGTACATTCGCGAATATGTGCAAAAATTGCAACACGACACCGCAAAATATAACAAAAACCTTGTTATGGAAGGGCGTGACATTGGCTCGGTTATATTCCCTGATGCTGACCTAAAAGTTTATGTTACTTGCAGCGTCCAAGCACGCGCACAAAGACGCACAAACGAACTGCTTGAAAAAGGCGAAGATGTTATTTATATTGAAGTATTAAAAGACCTTATGATACGAGATTTTGAAGATACTCATCGCAAACATTCACCACTTGTTAAGTGCCCTGATGCAGTTGAAATAGATACCTCGCAAAACAACATAAACACATGCGTAAGTTTAATAGAAAATGCATTAAAAGTTGCAAATCTTACAAAACTTAATAAAGAAGAAAAAATTATTGCAGAGGCAATGGAATATTTTTGGTCAAAATGTGAAGAATATGCCCCTTCCCCTGCACTTAAATAAAAACAGATTGTTTTTACAATCTGCTTTTTTTATATTGTTAAACTTGCATTATATGCTGCCAACTCGTCAGCAACTATGTCATCAATGCTTGTTTTGTCACCATAATATTTTTCAAACCAATTGCTATAAATTGTCCAAATTGTGCCAGTGTCGTCTTGTGGTGTGTTTACTTCGTATGATAAAGATCTAGAAGGCCCATAAAATGTTGATGTTCCAACATAGTTTTTCTCAAAGAATTTAATAACAACTTGTTTGTCGGCGGTTTCTTCGTTTGGTTGAACAATTGTAACATTTAATTGTTGATTGGTCAAAACTTGTGCCCCTTCACTACCCTCAACAAGTTCATAATAAATATCTGCTTTTTGTGTTAGTGCATCAAAATTGACAATATAATATTTATATTTGCCATACTCTTCGTTTACAACCTCACCAGCGATAGAAGTATTTACCATGCCAGCATGGAATATCAAAACGCCGTCAAGGTTTTTAAGCTCGTACCTTGGCAAAGGTGAAAGCACCAAATCAAGTTCGGTAGTAACTTTTGATAAATCTGCATCTTCGCTAATTTTTGTGTAAACAACATCAGTATAATAACTTGGGTACAACCAAGATTGACTAGGCCTGTCGTCAGGGATAAAATAGTTGAAAGTTTTTGTGTTTACATTAAAGCCCATTGTTGGCTCATATCCACAGCCAGGTTTTTGTTTGTTAATAGTAACTGTGCCTTTTCCTGTTGTAAAACGGATAGACTTGAAAAGTGTTTCGTCATTGTCGTCTTTGTTATATTGAATTGCTATCGTGTCATACCACAATGGTGTTGTGTTGTCTTGATAGACATAATATCCACTTCCGTCACCACCCACAACAAGATATGCTTTTACATTTAATTGCTCAATTCTGTTTACAATATTGCCTTCGCTGTCTTTTTGGTTGTAAGTTGTAAGTTTGTATGTGCCCACCATTTCTTCTTTTGCACCTGCTTTTGATGTATACATAGTGCCACAGCCCGCAAACACAAACATCATAACAAAAGCTAGTGCCAAAACATAAAAAGCCGCAAAAGCAAATTTTGAATAACTTATTTTATTTGTTTTCATGTTTTTACTCCTTTTGATTATATAATTAGTTTACCACTAAAAATATAAATAACAAAACAAAAATGGACATTTTTGCATTTTTTGTATGTTAAATTTACTCTGTTTTTATAGTTATATTTTAATAAAAAACAGCCCATAATTTTAGGCTGGTTTTTTATTGTAAGTTGCCGTCAGTGGTTTGAACTTGTTGTGGTTGTTTTTCATTTTGATTTGCAATAATAAGGCCAAAAATACTTGCAAGCAAATAGAATATACTGGTGTCAGCAACAACACTAAGCACAAGTAAAACTATGTGAGGCTTTTTTTCGGTTGTGTCAAGTGCTGCAAGTGCTTTGCCAACAAACACAAGCCTAACGGCCTCAATAACAATTGCAATGCAAAGAGCAACTATTGCAGCAATTAATAGGCCCACCACTTCTTCCACACTGGCAACACTTGCACCTTGGTCAACAAGTTGTTGGTAAAGGTCTTCTTTTATAGTAAAACCATATGCACAACCAATAATTGCTAAAGCACAAAAAACAATGCTAATAATACTAAAAACTTTTCCTACCTTGTACAAAATGCGAGATGCATTATTCATAACCTTTTCCCCCTTGATAAGTTAGACAATATTGTTGTCTTTTTAGTTTATAAAATAATATGAAATATGTCAACAAATTATTAATGCTTAGTTATCATAATCATCTAAAAATGAATGTATTTTACCATCTTTATCTTTATAAGAAATTACCGTTGCAAGGTTTACGCCCTCTACACTGCGAAAAATGTTTTCTTCTATTTGTTGCTCATCACAACTAAGTTTTGCAATTAATTGTTTAACCTTTTTGCGTTTAGAACCCATTTTGTCACTTAATGCATCATTCTTTTTTGCGTCATACAATTTGCATGCACATTGCAAAAATTCTAGTCCGCAATAATCACGCCAGCGTATAATATCTTGCTCTCGTATTAAATACATTGGGCGGATAAGCTCCATTCCTTCAAAGTTGTTGCTGTGAAGTTTTGGCATCATGGTTTGCACCTGCGCCCCATACAGCATGCCCATAAGTATTGTTTCGATAACATCATCATAATGGTGCCCAAGGGCAATTTTGTTGCACCCAAGTTCTTTTGCCTTACTATATAAACTTCCCCTGCGCATACGCGCGCACATATAACATGGGGACGAGCCAATATTGTAAACGCTTTCAAATATGTTTGTTTCAAAAATTTTTACAGGTACACCAAGTTTTTTTGCATTTTGCTCTAGTAGTGCCCTGTTTTCTTTGTTATATCCTGGGTCCATTGCAATAAATTCAAGTTCAAATGGTATTTTGTTATATTTTTGCACTTCCTGAAAGATTTTTGCCATGCACATACTATCTTTTCCGCCAGATATGCAAACCGCAATTTTGTCATTTGGGCTGATTAGTTTATACTCTTTTATTGCTTTGCAAAAACGGCTTGTTAAATACCTGCGAAATTTACCCCTTATGCTTTCTTCGGCCAAAGTGCGAATATCTGCCTTTGTTTCGTCTATTTCTTTTTCTTTTTTCATATTTACTCCTGTGGCTTTAATTATAACATAAAAATTGCAAAAATAAAGGTATTTTCAAAAATAATTATCTAACCAACATTTTAGTATACTTTGATGGAATAAAATAGATAAGCAATGACACAATATAACACACAACATAAATTGCCAAGCATATTACAATTGTATTTGTCTCAAAACCCAATTGCACAAAAAGTTGTTCTATCACCCTACCAACAAATGCGTGCATACAAAAAACGCCCATAGTAAACGAACACAACCAAACAATAATGTTGTTAAAAGTTTGGTTTTTAATAAAATTTAGTGGTATAGTGCAAGCAATAGCAGTAAGTAAAAATGCAACCACCAACATATAAGCGCCATTATAGCCAAATCCGGGCACTGCTGTATCACCATAAAAATAATGCAAAAACACACACAAACCAACCAACAGAGTTGCAACTACAAAAATAATTGTTTGTTTTTTATTTCCACACACTTTAATTAATGGCAACAACATAGAAAAACACACACCCACACTTGCATAAGGAATCATTTCAATCAACCTGCCCAGCGGATATTTAAGTTCGTATGGCAGGCCACCAAACATTGCATAATTTAACCCTGTGTATTGCAAAACAATGCAAACAACAGCCAAAACAACAATAACAATTAAAAACGGTTTTTTATTACAACATATCAATCGTATTATCCAAAACAGCAAAGAAATCCAAAGCATTACCGCCAAAAACCACAGTGGCGAATTTACCCCTGTGTGCCCCGTACATAATTGCCAACACAAAGTTTCAAACGACAAATCTGGATAAAAACATAGGCTTACCAAAAAACCAATAATTCCCCACACAACAAGTGGGAACACAATTCTAACAACACGCTTTGTCACCAGTGCTTTTGTTGGTTCTAAAAAATATTTGCCACACAACATAAAAGAAAGTAGCATAAACACAGCAACATGAAAACCTTCAAATATATAAAGCACACTTTCGGCAGGGCAAACAAGATGACCACCAAAATGAGTTGCCACGACCATAAATGCCATATAAAAGCGAAGAATTTCAACGCCCAACAAACGATTGTTTTGTAAAATGGTTGTTTCGGCCATTATTTCTCCTTTGTATATTTAACTAAATATTAACAAAAAAACAATATTTCGTCCACTATTTAACAAAATCATTAAATAAATTACAAACAAAAAACACAAAAACCATTTATTATCGCTTGACATCAACGGGGGGGGGCGTGGTACAATTTAGGTATCTTTTAAGGAGGATAAATAGAATGACAAAAACAAAGAATTTATTTATGACAGCAATGATTGCTGTGGCAATGATGTTTGCAGTCGTGTTTGGCTTTGCCGCTTGTGGCGAAACACCTAATGGTGATAACACACAAAATGGTGATAACACACCTGCTGTGTTAACCGAGGCAGATGTAATTGGTACTTGGCAAGTTACAAATGGTGCATTTACACCAACACCAGAAAACCAATACAACACAGAAGCTGCTACTTGCACAAAAGCACAATATGATGCTATAGCTGCAAAAGTTGAAGCAAGCACTGCATTAACTGAAGACGAATCATACTTATACTACGAAGTATTTGATGGATTCTTTAACACATACCAAATGGCTGCAAACCACGATGTAACTATCGTTGGATATGTTAACACTGTAGCAACATGGAGTGTTACTGATGGTGTATTTACTTACACATCAGCAAACCCAAATGACACTTGGACTTATGCTGTTGCATGGACCAACAATCAAGTAGTTGTAACTATCACTATCCCAAACGCTCAAGGTGCTACTATGGCTGGTACAATGGTTCTTACACTTACAAAAGTTGTTGCTGCATAATTAACACTAAACAAAAAAGACTTAGCAAATTGCTAGGTCTTTTTTATTTATTCTTATATTCTTTTATAAATTTGGCATATTTATCTAACATACGATGCATACCATAATCGTCCTTTCGCACAAGTTTGTGCGCCTCGTCCACTGTCACCC